>JBDSBT010000186.1:0-11071 GCA_039921425.1 Gemmatimonadaceae bacterium
CGCTGATGGGCTTCGCTTTCTGGCCTCCACGCAGCCCACAGCAGGAGAACCATCGCGCCGCCCATCATGAGCATGTCGGGCGCGAACGCGGTCATCAGCTGGCTCGGCGATGAAAGATCGAATGTCATCGCCGCGCCTCCGCGATTGCCACAATCGGCGCTCGTGAAGCCGTGACTGACTGTGCACCATGTTGAACCGATGTGACAAACTTCTGCGCTGAGGGCTCCATTCGGCGGAGAACGGGGGCCGGATACACGCCAAGCCAGATTATCACGATAATGAACGGCACCATCAACCCAATCTCACGCCAGTTCAGGTCGGGTATGTGTTCGTTCGCCTTCTTGTCCAGCGGATTGAACAGAATGCGCTGAATTGCCCACAGAAGATACGCGGCCGCGAAAATGACGCCGGTCGCTGCAATGGTTGAGAAAACCGGATACGGTTTGAATGAACCGATCAGTACCAGAAACTCGCCGACGAAGCCATTTGTGCCGGGAAGCCCGATGCTGCTTAGTGAAACGAGCGTGAGCAATGCCGCGAACACCGGGACGACCCGCGCAATACCCCCATACGAATCGATCGCTCTCGAGTGCTTGCGCTCGTAAATCATTCCAATGAGAAGGAACAACGCACCCGTCGAAATGCCGTGATTGATCATGATCATCAGCGCGCCTTGCACGCTTTGTAGCGTCAGGGCGAAGATGCCAAGCATCACGAAGCCGAGGTGACTGACTGATGAATACGCAACGAGTTTCTTGAAGTCCGGTTGCACCATCGCCACAAGCGCGCCGTAGATGATTCCGATTACCGCGAGCGTGACGATGATAGCACGCACGGTTGGATTCATCGCTGCGCCTGGGAAAAGCGGCAATGCGAATCGCAGGAACCCAAACGTGCCCATCTTTAACATGATGGCGGCAAGGACTACCGAGCCGGCGGTCGGAGCTTCGACATGTGCGTCAGGAAGCCACGTGTGGAACGGGAACATCGGGACTTTCACCGCGAAGGCAGCGAAGAATGCTCCGAACAACCAGAGCGCGACCTTTGGCGCGAGCGTCGGATGCGCAATGAGATTGTCGTAACTGAAGTTCGGCGTCCCGCCTGACCCGGCATGAATTCCGAGATACAGAATTGCAACCAGCATCAGCAGCGAGGGCAGCATTGTATAGATGAAAAACTTGATACTCGCGTAGAGCCGGCGCTCTCCGCCCCAGATGCCAATGATGAAGTACATAGGGACAAGCATCACTTCCCACATGACATAGAACAGGAAGAGATCGCGCGCCATAAAGACACCAAGCATGCCGCTCGTGAGGATCATCATCAACGCGAAGTAGGTGTGCACCTTCGTCTTGATGCTTGTCCAGCTTCCAAGAACGCAGAGCGGCATGATGAATGTCGTCAGCAGAATCATCATCAGCGCTATGCCGTCGATTCCGAGCGTGAAGCGGATGCCCCACATCGGTATCCAGTCGGAGTCAATCGCTGCGTGCCACCCTGCGTTTGCGGGATCGAACGACCACCAGAGACCAGCCGATACGAGGAACTCGGCGAGGAAAACGGCGAACGCGATGATTCTCGCCTGCTTGCTCGAGCTCTCGGATGCGCCCGCTTGACCGATTCCGATCAACGCGACGGCGCCGATGACCGGTATGATCAGCAGTGCCGGCAGCACCCAGGCGTCATATCCGATGGACTGGAGAAAAGCTTGCATTTATCTCTTAACGAAGTGTTACGGCGCCAAGCACCGCGAGTACGCCGACAACAAGGACCCACGCGTAGGTTCCGACCGCGCCTGATTGAATTCGCGAGCCCACCCATCCGAAGCCGCGCACCAACGCCGAGCTGCCGTTGACGAGCAAGCCGTCGATGAGGCCCGCGTCGATGCCGCGCCACAGCACGTTCCTTGATATCTGATACGTTGGATTGACGACAACGGCGTCGTAGGCCTCGTCCACGTAATACTTATGGGCGAGCACCCTCTCGAAGCCCTCTTCTTCAGGCGACTCAGACGCCTTAACCAATGACTGAGGTTTCAGCCGGGTAAATGCGATCGCCATTCCCGCGATCGCAACTGCCACGGCGATCACGATTAGCATGAGCTCGTTGCTCGCGCCCTTTGACATCTCGCTGCCAGCTTCGGCGACACGTTTCGTGGCGTCTCCAACAACCGGATCAAGCCAGCGATCGAGAGATCCGATCGGCCCGATGGGGACCGTCTCGGGAAGGTTCAGCCAACCGCCAAAGACACTCAATATTCCGAGTACAACAAGAGGACCGGTCATTACCCACGGAGCTTCGTGCAAGTGTGACTGTTCCTGGTCGCCGGTTCTGTTGGGACCATGAAAGGTGTAGATCATCATCCGCGTCATGTAGATCGCCGTCAGCAAAGCTGCTGCGACACCAAACACGTAGATGAGATACAGCCACGTCGAGCCCGGAATGCCCAAGAGGCTCGCATCAGCCAGCGTCGAGTGCCCCGCTCTCTCAAACGTCGCACCAAGGATCGAATCTTTGGAGAAGAAACCCGCGAACGGAGGAATGCCGGCAATCGCCAGCGTCGCAGCCCACATCAGCAGCCATGTTGTCGGCATGTACTTCTTTAGACCGCCCATGTTGCGCATGTCTTGAGCGTCTTCATGGCTTCCGGTATGATGATACGCCGCGTGCATTGCGTAGATCACCGAGCCCGAGCCGAGGAACAGCAAGGCCTTGAAGAATGCGTGCGTGACGAGGTGGAAAACGCCTGCCGTGTATGCACCGACTCCGACTCCGACGAACATGTAGCCAAGCTGCGAGACAGTCGAGTAAGCGAGGACTTTCTTGATGTCCCATTGCTTGAGGCCGATCGTCGCCGCGAACAAAGCGGTCAATCCACCGATCAGGGCGACAACCAGACTCGCGACAGGTGCAAGCGAAAACAGGAATGAGCTTCGCGCAACCAGGTACACGCCGGCTGTCACCATGGTCGCGGCATGGATCAGCGCCGACACTGGAGTCGGGCCAGCCATCGCGTCGGGTAGCCAGATGTAGAGCGGGATCTGCGCACTCTTGCCCGCGCATCCAAGGAACATGAACAGGCAGATCGCCGTAACGAGGGCTCCGCCGAACGCGAGCCCGGGCGCCGCCGCCTTCACTCCGGCGAAGTCGAGCACGCCGATGTTCGAGAACAACAGGAACATCGCGATCAGAAATCCGAAGTCACCGATGCGGTTGACGATAAAGGCCTTCTTGCCTGCGTCAGCGTTCGCCTTTTCAGAGAACCAGAACCCGATCAGCAGATAGGAGCAGAGACCCACGCCTTCCCATCCTACGAACAACACCGGGTAGTTGGCGCCGAGTACCAGCACGAGCATGAAGAAGACGAACAGATTCAGGTACGCGAAGTAGCGCGGATATCCCGGATCCTCCTTCATGTAGCCGACGCTGAAGATGTGAATCAGCGTTCCCACTCCAGTGATCACGAGGACCATCAGCATCGACAGCTGGTCAAGCTGAATTCCCGCATCGATCTGAAGGCTTCCAACCGGCATCCAGCTGAAATAATTCCGAATGAACGGCGTCTCCATGCTGACCCCGCGCATCGCGGAGAAAATCATGAAAGCCAGAATGAACGAGGCTGCCAGAACAAGCGGACCAACCATGCTGACGATCCCCGCGTAACGATGCGGTTTTACAGCATCGTGGTCGTCGCCAAGTGCCCCGTGCTCTTCGGCATCGGACACCGAATGAGTGTCCGGTGGGGAATCGTTGCCGTGGCCCATATCCGGATCATCCGGGCCGATGTGCGCGGCGCTGAACAATGAAATGCCGCCGTTGATCAGAAAACCAATGAACGGCAGAATTGGAAGCAGCCACACCCACTCGGCCACCGAACCTGTCAGCGGATGCGCATTAGCTGCGATCTGGAGGAGCATCATCCTTTCAGAAGATTGATGTTCTGCAGGTCCAACGACTGGCGGTGGCGGAAGATCGAAATGATGATTGCAAGGCCAACTGCCGCCTCAGCTGCGGCGACAGTCATCACGAACACCACGAACACCTGGCCGGCAGCGCCGTAATAACGGGAGAAGGCAACGAACGTGAGGTTCACGGCGTTGAGCATGAGCTCGACGCACATAAAAATGATGATCGCATTTCGGCGAGTCAGAACTCCGATCACGCCGATGGTGAAGAGCAGTGCCGACAGGGCAAGCGACTCAGCTAGCATTTCCGTCCTTTCGTCGGCCGAGAACAACTGCTCCCGCGATGGCAACCAGCAGCAGAACGCTGGTGAGCTCAAAGGCGAGCAGATACTCGTTGAATAGCGGTTTTGCTACGGACCCTACGGCTCCGAGCTGCGCCATTTGATCGGCCGCATACCCTTTCGGAACTTCGAAGCGCGTGTCGATCCTGGTGCGTGCGATCGTCATGATCTCGGCCAGCATCCCAATACCAATGACAACGGCGGCAAAAACAGGAAGCCTGCCTCTGGCATCGGCTATCTCGGACGGATGCCCGAGATTGAGCAGCATTATCACGAACAGGAAAACGACCATGATCGCACCGGCGTATACCAGCACCTGCATGATGCCGATGAACTGCGCGTCGAGCAGAATGTAGATGGCGGCAAGCGAGAACATTGTGTTGACCAGCCACAGCGCTGCGGTGACCGGACTCTTGCGCGTTACAAACGCAATCGCAGACGCGATCGATACCACTCCGAAGAAATAGAAGTGGAACATGTAGAAGAGCGGATAGGTGTCCTGCGTCATTCGCCCTTCGGGTCTTCCGGGTCCCACATCTCGCACACCGGATGCGTTTGCGCGGTCAGTCGTTCCAGGTCGTAAACGAACCCCGCCCTGCTGTACTCCGAATTCTCGTAGTGACGGCCGACATGGATCGCTTCTTCCGGACACACTTCCTGACAATAGCCGCAGAAGATGCAGCGGAACTCGTCGATCTCGAAGACCAGCGGATACCGATTGCCGTTCTCATCCTCACCGGGTATGAGCTTGATGCAGTTGGCAGGGCAAACTGTCGGACAGAGTCCGCAGGCCACACACTTTGCCTTGCCCGTTTCGGTCGTCAGCATGCGATGCGTTCCCCGCCACCTGGGCGAGATCTGCCATTTCTGCTCTGGGTACTGCACTGTCACTTTCGGCTCGAAAAGATGCTTGAAAGTGAGTGCCATGCCCTTGAGCGTGGCTCTTACATAGCTGACGTCCTCAATCGGGCGATCGAGAACCTTCACGCCGATCGCCATCAGTCAGTTGCTCCTGCGGAGAGTGGGGACCGTGAGCTGACCGCGCGAAGACGCCTGAGCTGCTCTCCGCGCTGTCGTCCATACGCCGGGCTGATAATTCGGCCGCGGTCCAGAATCGCGAACACGATCACAACCAGCGCCATGTTCAGGGCGCCAAGAATCGAGCTGTACATCGCGCCCCGATGAATTCCAGCGGAATCGAGAATCAGAACGGCCGTCGCGATGATCACGATGTATGCGAGTGCCAGCGGAAGCATGAACCGCCAACCCAGTGACATGAGCTGATCGTATCTGAATCGTGGGAGAGTCCAGCGAATCCAGATATAGAAAAACAGGAAGAAAAGCGTCTTGGCGAGGAAAATCACGACCGACAGAAGCGTCAGCCAACCGCTGAACGGCCCAATGTTGTCGCGGCCCGTGAACGGAACGTCCCATCCGCCAAAGAAGAGCGTCACGATGAGCGCGCTCGCCGTGATCATGTTGCAATATTCGGAGATCGGGAACAGCGAGAACTTCATCGCGCTGTATTCCGTGTGGTAGCCCGCTATCAGCTCCGATTCGGCTTCGGGCAAGTCGAATGGCAGGCGGTTCGTTTCAGCAAACGCCGCAACGAGGAAGATGAAAAACGCGATCGTCAGGTTGACGACGTTCCATCCGCCGTACGCCTGCTGAGTAACGATGGTATTGAGCGTCACGTTGCCGGCGAGGAGCAGAACCGGAATCGTGGACATTCCCATCGAGATCTCGTAGGAGATCATCTGCGCGCTCGACCGCAGTCCGCCAAGCAGAGCGTACTTGTTGTTCGACGCCCAGCCGGCGAGCACGATTCCATATACGCCGAGCGACGAGATCGCGAGGACAAAGAGGAATCCAACGGGAAGATCGGCTACAATCATCGGAACCAGGCCCCATCGCGTCGGCAGCGGGGCGCCGAACGGAATCACCGCGACCGTCGTAAGTGCCGGGATAAAGGCGAGAATCGGCGCGAGAATGAAAATCGGCTTGTAGGCAGCCTCAGGGTACGTCTCTTCCTTCATGAAATTCTTCACGCCGTCGGCCGCCGGCTGAAGCCAGCCACCTCGGCCGCCAACGCGATTGGGTCCGTGGCGACCCTGGATCCAGGCGGAAACCTTTCGCTCTGCGAGCGTCAGGAGCGCAGCACCGAGCATATAAACAGTGAACACGATGATCATCTTGATCAGCGTGAAGATCACGAATGCTCCGGTGCCTGCTGGGCCCTGAGGATTTGCGGCCTGAAGCAGCGCGTGAAGCTGAATCATCGCGACGCCCTTGCCATCTCGGCCTGAACTACCGGCAATCCTCTCATTCCCAGCTTGTCGTACGAGAGTCCTGAAAATTCCTGTCGGGCGGAAGCAAGATCGGCGAAGACGTCAGACGGCAGGAAAAATGATTCCTGTGCTCCGAGCGCCCCAAGCAGATCGCCGAGGACCAGCCAGCTCGGACGTGCCTGTCCGGGAGCGGCCTTCGCCTGCGTAAAGCGCTGAACTCGGCCGCGAAGATTGGTGAACGTTCCCTCTTCTTCAGTGAAATTGGCAATTGGAAGAACGACGGCGACGTTATCGAGACCCTCGGGCACTGCGGTGCCGATGACGATGACTGCGCGGGCCTTAGACGCGGAGTCGGCCTGCATTCCGCGAAGATCCTCGTCGGCGATGACGAGAACGTCATCAGCTCCCAGATCTGCCAGCGGATTCTCTGACCTCGTGAATCCGAGCATTTCAGCGCCGTGGACATTAGCGGCCCGATCGCGTCGCAAGGCGAGATCTTCGATACCCGGGAGTGGAGCTTCCTCACCTGTCGCGACCCTGAACACTCCTGTGCCGCCCTTCCGCTCGAGTAGCCGCGTGAGGAGGAAAAGCGCCTCGTTGGACAACATCGGCGAGACAAGAATGAATGGCTTCGCGTCTCTCAGCAGGTTGGCCGCCGAGTGAATGGCAATGTCCCATTCAGCGGCAGCCAGGGAAGAGCCGTTCCGAACCATTGGAAGCTCGGCGCGATCCTGCCGGTTCATCCAGCGATAATTCAGGCGACCGTAGTCGCACATGAAGAACTTGTTGACGTCTTCGTTCGGGCGCGGCTTGAGGCGCGCGACGCTGTTGTCCCGCACCTCGATCATGATATTGCAGCCCTGCGTGCAGTTCGGGCAGATCGAGGCGGCGCGATCGAGTTCCCACGCGCGAGCCTTGTTGAGGAAATCCTTCGAGAGCAACGCGCCAACCGGGCACAGATCGATGACGTTCGCCGCCCACGGATGTGTGAGATCCTTGCCTTCGAACTTCCCGATGAGCGCGCGGTCACCTCGCTCGCTCACATTCAGAACAGCATCGTGAGCGAGGTCATCCATGAAACGAACACAGCGCGTGCAGAGAATGCAGCGGTTTGGGACGTACATTACATCGCCGCCGAAATCCTCAACTGGATTAAACCGCTTCGGATCGCGATACCGCGAATCCGCGCGGCCTTCCTGATAGGTGAAGTCCTGAAGCTCGCACTCGCCGGACTGGTCGCAGATAGGACAGTCGAGCGGGTGATTGATCAGCAGGAACTCGAGAACGCCCTTTCTGGCTTCGAGGGTCTTGTCATTGTGAACGTGAACGACCTGCCCTTCCGCAACCGATGTAGCGCACGATGGCGCAAGCTTCGGCGCCTTCTCCACTTCAACAAGGCACATCCGGCAGACGCCAGGAATCGGCAGGCTCGGGTGATAGCAATAGTGCGGGATCAGAATTCCCGCGGTCTTCGCTGCCTCGAGAATCGACGTTCCCTCGGGTACCGATACCGGCCGTCCCTCGATCGTCAGGTTCACCATTTTCGTTTCAGCCATCAGGCCACCGCCGCCATGACGGAGTGAATCCGTTTTCCGTGGATAAGCGCCTCGAATTCGTGTCCGAACTTCTTGATGCCGGAAATGACGGGCGTCGCGCACGAATCGCTGAGAACGCAGATCGTGGTGCCGGTCATGTTGTAGGCGATGCTCATCAGTGTGTCGAGATCCTCCATCGTTCCCTGCCCGTCTCTTATTCTCTCGAGAATCTTCGTAGTCCACGCCGTGCCTTCGCGGCATTGCGTGCACTGAGCGCAGCTTTCGTGAGCGAAAAAGCGGGCTAGTCGCGCGATGACGCGAACCATCGACTGTGCATCGTCTATCACGATCACGCCGCCTGAGCCGAGCATCGAGCCCTGAGCGACGAAGCCTTCGTAATCCATCAGGGTCGCGTCAGCTTCTTCCATCGTCTGAATGGGAACTGACGCCCCACCCGGAATAACTGCCTTGAACTTTCGGCCGGTTGCCGGACCACCGCAGAGGTCGTACAGGAAATCCTTGAACGGAAATCCCATAACGACTTCGAACGTTCCTGGATTTCTGACATTGCCGCACACCGAGAACAGCTTCGTGCCCGTGCTCTTCGGGTTGGACAGGCACATGCTCTTGTACCACTCGGCCCCTTTCATCAGAATCGGGCAAACGGCAACGAGCGTCTCCACGTTGTTGATTGTCGTTGGCGAACCGAATACGCCCGATACAGCCGGAAAAGGCGGCTTGATGCGCGGGTTCCCGCGACGGCCTTCAAGCGAGTTCATCAATGCGGTTTCTTCGCCGCAGATGTATGCGCCGGCGCCCTTGTGCACGTGCACGTCGATGCGCTTCCCGGTACCCATTGCATTGGGGCCCAGAATTCCGGCGGCATAAGCTTCCTGCACCGCACGCTCCATCCATAGAAGCGGCTCGGTGAATTCGCCGCGAATATAGATGTATGCCGTCTCGGCGCCGATCGCGTACGCACCAATCGCGCATCCCTCGACGAGGGCGTGAGGCGTCCAGCGCATGATCTCGCGATCCTTGAAGGTTCCCGGCTCGGACTCGTCGGCGTTGCAGCAGAGGTAGTGCGGCTTTCCGTCTCCCGGCTTCATGAACGACCACTTCATGCCCGTCGGGAATCCGGCGCCGCCACGTCCGCGCAGACCAGATTCCTTCACGACGTTCACGATGTCAGCCGGCGCCATTGCAAGCGCTTTTTCGAGCGCCTGATATCCGCCGCGCTTTTTCCATCCGTCAAGAGTGCGGGCCTCCGTGTCCCCGAAATACTGCGAGAGGACTGCGGTTTCGCGTTGATGCGATGCGTGGGGATAACCCATTATGGAAGTCTGGCGAGAATCGTGGAAACCTTGTCGGGCGTAACCGACTCGACGAATTCTTCGTTGATCATGATTGGTGTGGCAAAGCCGCATGCACCAAGGCACTCCACTTCTATCACTGCGTACTTGTTATCGGGCGATGGAACGCCGAGCTCGCCTGTGCGCGTCTGCTGAAGGAATGCCTTTACCACTTCGTCAGCGCCGCAGATTCCGCACGGCGCAGTCGTGCACACCTGGATAAAATATTTCGGTACCGGATGTTGGTGGTACATCGTGTAGAATGTGACAACTCCCTTCACATAGGCCGGCGTAAGCTCAAGCAACTCCGCCACTTCGGCCATTCCATCCTCGCTCACCCAGCCGTGCACGCGCTGGACGATCCAGAGAGCTGGAAGGAGGGCCGCCATTTTCGTTGGATAACGGCTGAGCAATGTGTCGAGCTCCTTGCGCGTCTCGCCGAAGAATACCGGCGTGTACGCGGTTTCGTGGCCCGAACCGTCGTGCGCTGTCATGTCCGGGGACTCGAGACCGCCCATGCTCTTCGCGCTCATCGGTCGATCTCTCCCATCACTATATCGATGCTGGCGTTGATCGCGATGACGTCGGAGAGCAGGTGCCCTTCGACCATCTTCGGAATTGCCGCGAGGTTGATGAACGAAGGCGGACGAATGCGCCACCGCGAGGGCTTCGACGTTCCATCAGAGACCATGTAGTATCCCTTCTCGCCCTTCGGGCTTTCGACCGCCACGTATGCCTCGCCGATTGGCGGTCGCGCGCCTTCCATCACCTGCTTAAAGTGATGGATCATCGATTCCATCTCGCTCGTCGCCTTCGACTTGGGGGGAAGGATGATGCGCGGATCGTCGATGTTGACCGGGCCTTCAGGAAGTTTCTCTGCCGCCTGCTGAAGAATTCTCACCGACTGGCGGAGCTCTTCCATGCGAACCAGGAAGCGATCGTATACGTCTCCGTTGGTGCCAACGGGGACATCGAAGTCGTACGTCTCGTAGCCAAGGTACGGAAAGTCCTTCCGGACGTCATAGTCGACTCCCGAGGCACGAAGCATCGGTCCGGAAAGGCCCCAGTTGATTGCTTCATCGGGCGTCATCACCCCGAGACCAATTGTGCGTCCCACCCAGATCGCATTTTTCGTGAGCATGCGATCGATCTCGTCGATCGTGTGGGGGAAGCTGCGAGTAAACTGGCGAAGGCCGTCCATCCACCCATTGGGGATGTCCGCGGCCATACCGCCAACGCGAGTCGCCGACGTCGTCAGGCGCGCGCCGACCCAGCTCTCGAGAAGGTTATAAACGTTCTCGCGTTCCTGAAATGCCCAGAGGAACGGCGTAAATGCGCCAATGTCGATGCACGTGGTACCCAGCCACACCAGGTGCGAGATGATCCGCGACAACTCGGCCGCGATGACACGCAAGACGGTGCAGCGCTCGGTAATCTCGATTCCGAAAAGACGCTCAGCGCCGAGCGCGAAAGCGACATTGTTGCCGATTGAATTCAGGTAATCTTCGCGATCGGTCCACGGGATGATCTGGTTGTACTGGCGGTACTCTCCGATTTTCTCGAAACCGCAATGGAGATATCCCACGTGCGGAATGCAGCGAACTACGGTTTCGCCGTCGAGCTCGAGCACCAGTCGCAGAACGCCGTGGG
>JBDSBT010000187.1:0-3524 GCA_039921425.1 Gemmatimonadaceae bacterium
TCGTGACCTGGTAGCCTTCCATCGCCGCCTGAAGCGCGCAGATGGGATCGATTTCGGTGATGACGACACGCGCGCCCTGACCCTTCAGCGCCTGTGCGCAACCCTTGCCGACATCGCCGTATCCGCATATTAGCGCGACCTTGCCAGCGAGCATCACGTCTGACGCGCGGAGAATTCCATCGGTGAGCGAGTGACGGCAGCCGTAGAGGTTGTCGAACTTCGATTTGGTAACTGAATCGTTGACGTTGATCGCGCTGAACAGCAGTTGTCCTGCTTCCATCATCTGATAAAGGCGATGCACGCCTGTTGTGGTCTCTTCGGAAACACCACGGAGATCCTTCGACATCGTGGTCCAGCGGCTCGGGTTCTTCTTCAGCTCCGTGCGCAGCAGGTCGAGAATGACGCCGTACTCTTCCGAGTCCTTTGCCTCATCGTGAGCGGGAACTGCTCCCGTCTTCTCGAACTCGACGCCCTTGTGGACGAGCAGCGTTGCGTCACCACCGTCATCAAGAAGCAGGTTCGGGCCGGAGCCATCGGGCCAGACGAGCGCCTGGTCCGTGCACCACCAGTACTCCTCGAGCGTCTCGCCTTTCCAGGCGTAGACAGGCGTGCCCTCTGGGTTGTCGATCGTGCCGTTCTTGCCGACGACGACAGCCGCTGCGGCGTGATCCTGCGTCGAGAAGATGTTGCACGAAACCCAGCGCACATCGGCGCCGAGCTCAACGAGGGTCTCGATCAGCACGGCGGTCTGAACCGTCATGTGCAGCGAGCCCATGATCTTTGCGCCAGCGAGTGGGCTCTGTCCCTTGTACTCGCTCCGAAGAGCCATCAGCCCGGGCATCTCGTGCTCGGCGAGACGAATCTCGTTTCGGCCGAATTCGGCGAGATGAATGTCGGCGACCTTGAACGGAGCGCGATTGCTGTTCACAGCGAACTGTGATGCAATGTCTGCATTCTCGGTGGTTGGAAGTTCTGCTACGCTCGTCAAGATCCTGTCCTCTATTCGGGTAAAAGTATGTTCGGCTGTTCGCCGATAGTGGTTCTACTCAAGTACAACTGCTCAACTAACGTTTAACCGTCTTCATCGGTGTCATACCGTTTCCATCTGTGCCATCTGTGCTAACGACTTTTTACCAACGGCAGCGAACAGAGAAGGACCCTTCGCCTCTTCGTCAGCCGGAAGCGATTGATATCGCACGGATGAAAACCCTGAATCGGAAAGCATCGTCCGAATCGTTTCTTCGGGAAATCCTCTCCAGACGTGCCCCATTTCATGGAGAAGATCTTCACGGTCATGCGGCATCATATCCACGATCAACAGTCTGCCGTTCGGCCTGAGGACACGATACGCTTCCGCTATCGCATCGGCCGGCTCGGGGACGTAGTGCATCACGAGAAACAGAAGCGCTGCATCGAGCGAGCCATCTTCTATCGGAAGAGACTCCAGTCGTCCACTGCGAACGTCGACATTCGTCATTGCCGCCAACCGGCGCCTTGCCGCAGACAACATTGCTGCGGAATCGTCAACAGCGATGACCTGACCAACGAACGGCGCGAGCGATTCTGTCAGCTGTCCGGTCCCGCAACCCAGATCTCCAACCGTCCAGTTATCGTCGAATAGACCAAGCAGGCCGATGAGGTCCGCGCGTTTCCCAAACAGTTCGACACGAAGGCGGTCCCACTGGCCGGCGGCAGATGAAAAGAATTTCTGCGACTTGCTTCGACGATGTGCGAGAACCGTCTGCACCCGGCGAGCGTCGTGCGCTGAAGCCGGCGTTGACGCAACCTGCTCGCGGACGACATGCCAGACCTTCCTGCTCGACGGCTCGAGCTTCTCGGCGGTCCGGTACCGGCGGCTCGTGCCGTCCGGGCGAGATGTGACCCAATCCTGGTCACCGAGGGCCTTGAGATGCCGGCTGACGGTTGACTGGGGGAGCTGGAGCACAGATCTGATCTCGTTAACCGTAAGCTCATGCTTTTCCAACATGAGCAGCATTCTGCTCCTGGTGGGATCGGCGAGCGCGGTCATCCGCTCGAACAGTGGGGTGGGCTGGGCTAGTTGCATCCGTATATCCGGATTAAAGGATATAGCCAAGACATTCTGGGGTCAAGTGCCTATAGTCTGCGGCCGCTTGATTGGAGGGTGAATTTCCGGGATATTGCGAAGCGCTCGTGCTATCTCGAATTCCGGGTTTTGGGAAACGGACTGGACGACTGGGTTAACGGATCAGATACGGGAAATGCGCTTCTTTAAAACGGTCTCTCGTCGACCTTTTTTAGGGGAACGGTGGCGGCTGAAACGACCAATCCATAATCCCTTTCCGCAGTTCCGTTCCTGATCCGTTAACCCATCCGTCCAGTCCGTTATCCAATGCTGTCGCCGACCAAAAACCTTTCCGAAGCCGAATGTCATTCGAAACGAACTTGAACCGTCTGGAACAGATTGTCGGCCAGCTCGAAGGCGACAAGCTCGATTTGAACGCGTCCCTCAAGCTTTTCGAAGAAGGAATCGAGCTCCTCCGAAAGGCATCCGTTGAGCTGAACGAGACTGAATCGAAGGTCAAGGAGCTCGTCGAACGAGCAGACGGCGTTCTGGAGCTGCGCGATCTCGCAGGCTGATTTCGCCCTGTCACCGCTGGCGGCGCGCGCAGATGTCGAAGATGCAGTCTCCCGGGCCTGCGAGGCCGCGGTTCACTACCTTGAGGATCCTCTTCGATCGGCGGTTCATTACGCGCTGACGGGAGGTGGAAAGCGACTCCGGGGAATGCTCGTCCTCGCTTCCTATAGAGCTGCCGGCGGAGCTGGCGACGCCTCGGGGCTCGCGGCGGCGGTCGAGATGATTCACGCCTACTCCCTCGTCCACGACGACCTGCCGTGCATGGACGACGATGACATGAGGCGCGGAAGACCTTCGACTCATCGTGCCTATGGGGTCCGGATAGCAACCGCCGCGGGCGCGGTCCTTATCCCGTTAGCGGCGCACACGGCCTACCGGGCCGCATGCCTTCTTCGGTTGCCCGCAGATGCCTGCTGTACGATAGTTAAGGTATTGATGCAGGGCGCTGGCGGGGGCGGGATGATCGGCGGCCAGCTTCTCGATCTTGAAGGAGAGGGAAGGGACTTGTCGCGAGTCGATCTCGATGCGATTCACGCCGCGAAAACAGGTGCGCTGATCGCATCGGCGGTTAGAATCGGTGGCGTGGCAGCTTCGGTTTCGGAAACATCTCTCGACGCGCTCGACAGTTACGGAAACAGTATCGGTCTTGCGTTTCAGATCATGGACGACGTGCTCGACGTAACGGCTTCTACCGACCAGTTGGGGAAAATTGCGGGTCGCGACGTCGCGTTGGGTAAGAGCACGTATCCCGCTTTGCTTGGTGTTGAAGGTGCAATCGAAATAGCGAACGGACTGATCGACGAAGCGTGCGACGATCTCCGCGCGCAGAATCTGCTCAGCTCGGATCTCGAAGGCCTGGCTCGATTCATTGCCTCACGCAGTCACTGACGAAATAATTAGACCAATG
>JBDSBT010000188.1:0-8862 GCA_039921425.1 Gemmatimonadaceae bacterium
CTTTTAGCTTGAACTTTCGAGCGCGGCCGTCGCCCGCATCGGAAAGCGGGAGCACGAGCTCCGGGGCGATGTGCATCATCACGCTCGTCTCGAGCTCGCCGGCGTGATCACCCGGTTCATGGTAGAAAGGTTTTGCATCAATGCAGCTCCACCAGTTGATCGATGCGATGAACACTCCGCATGTGGCCTGGAGCTCGCGGATCATCTGGCGAAAGTCGTTGCCGCCGTGGCTGTTCAGTATTGCAAGCCGGTCGATTCCCTGCTCTTCGAGGGATCGCGCCACGTCGCCGAGCACGAGTGCCTGCGTGGTCGGGTTCATGTTGATGCAGAGCTTGATGTCGAGCTGCCCCGTATTGACCCCGAAGGGGATTGTCGGGAGCACTACGACCTTGGTGCCCTTTTCCCATGCTTTGCGCGCGGATTCCCTGGCCACGAACGTCGACTCGAAGTTGTCGGTTCCGTAAGGAAGGTGGTAGTTGTGCGCTTCGGTCGCGCCCCAAGGCAGGATTGCGACAGAGTAGTCGGTGTCCCGCACGGTTTTCCAGGTGGTTTCTTCGAGAACAAATGGCTTGCCAGGCACGGGGGAACCTCCAGGTTTTGTAAGCAAACCGCGTGGCCGCGAAAGTGCATTGGAAACGCTCACCACTCTCGGCGCGTATGGATTTGCAGGCGCTGAGTGCGGTAAGATAGCGGCCCCAGACCACTGCTGCGATCAGCGCCGTGGCCTTCCCCCCTCAGCAGGGTTCACTTTTTCCGGGAGTTTCATTATGAGCATACTCACCTGGCTTATCGTAGGCCTCATTGCCGGAGTTCTTGCTTCGCTCGTCATGGGCGGCACGGGATTCGGAATTGTGGGTGACATCATCATCGGCATTGTAGGTGCCTTCATCGGCGGCTGGCTCTTCACCGCGATGGGCGTTGCCGTTCCGCTCGGCGGCATTGCCGGAACGATCCTCGTGGCGTTCATCGGCGCGGTGGTTCTACTCTTCGTGATCAGACTCGTGAAGAGAGGCTCCCGGCGGGCGTGAGCCCCGGGAGGATTCCGCTTGCAAAAGAGCCCGCGAGTTTCGCGGGCTCTTTTTTCTATGCACAACGGAACTACATCTTTTACCGCTGAGCGCGCTGAGAAAAGCAACAGCCGCTGAGAAGGGCTGAGGAAGATTTTAATTGGAAGGCGGAACTACGGTAACTGCGGCCTCGCGGTGATTCCATACCAGGCGCTTTACTCCGCTCATTAGCGGATCGGCGTGAAAGTTCATCAGCAGGCCAACTGTAATTCCCGACCACTTCAGGTAAGTGAGCAGTTGGGACTCATGGACCGGTGACAGCTTTCTTACGGCCTTTACCTCGACGATCAGTCGGTTATCGATGACGAGATCAGGCACGTAGGCCAAGGCGATTCTGTCACCGTCGTAGTCGATCGGAAGTGCCACTTGCTGAACCACGGAGAATCCATTCTTCGTCAGCTCGAGCGCAAGGCATGTCTCGTAGGCGCTCTCGAGGAGCCCAACTCCCAACGTCTTGTGGACCTTGATCCCGCAGCCAAGTACCCTGCGCGTGAACCCATCGTCGCGAATCTCCGACGAATGTCGCCTTACTCGATTTGCCATAGCAGGCAATAAAATGAAGAGAGGAAACGAATCCCCATCAAACGACTTCACGCGGTTCCGTTTCCCCCTTTGTTTGATTTTTTCTCAGCTTTTCTCCGCGAGGCCTTTATCAGCGTCCTCAGCGGTAAGAAATGTAGTTCCCGCTCTTAGCGAGCCGTGTCAGAACCGAGCCTCGACATAGAGATTGGCTCTCACTTTCTTCTCGGGATAAATCCCTCGGGCGACGTCGAAGCGAACGAGCCCATCCAGGAACGATGCACCGATGCCTGCTCCACTGATCGGGCGTCCAGGGCTTCCAAAATCCTTCCGATCGCCCGCCCAACCAACGTCATAGAAGACGACCGGCCGCGCACCGATCGAGCCCAATCCAAGCTCGACTCGCGACATCCAGAACGCATTACCTATCGCAGCACCCGCAACCTGACCGCGCACACTTTGACTTCCGCCGAGGAACCACTGTCTCTGAATTGGGAGTGTGCCAGCGGATGAGCCGGCTGCAAGCGTTACCGCACCATCCAGCTTGCTGCCCAACCTGTGAGAAACAGTCGCATCGAACATGCCCCTCACGTAATCGAGAGTTCCCGTCACTGCTTCCGCGCGTGTCTGCGCAAACAGCCTCAACCCGTGTGGATCGAGCCCCCTCGTTCCATGACGCTCGGCCGACACGCCGAAGTAATTTCCATTCTTCGCGTCGATGTTGTCCTCGAACTTGTCGCTGCCGAGCTTTCCAGCGAGCGAAAAGTTCGTCTTCTTCCTTGCATCGGTCTGATGCTCCGCGAAGAGCCGCCAGGTGCCGGTTGCGGAGTCATCTCCGGTACCTGTCAGCTCAGCGCCAAGCGTTCTGTAATAGAAGCCTTCATCGCGGCCGAAGAGCAGCGCCGACAGCGACGAACCGAAGCTGAAAGGATCGCTGAAATCATTTGCCGATGCGAGTCTTCGGTATGCGTTGATACCAAACGTGTGACGGCCGTCACTTCGCGCGGCTCCAAGCTCACCGTTGGGCTGCAGGTCGGCAATGCCAAGTCGCGCAGATGCGTGAACTGTATACCCAGCGCCCAGCGACTGCGATGCACCAATAGCGGTAGAAAGTCCTTCGATCTTGTTGTACCGGGTTTGCGCCAGCCCGTAGCTGAACACTATAGGCTGCGGAGTGAACCCCGGCTGCGCACCGAGAGTAAGCGCCTCGGAAACGAGTGCGTCTCGCTCGTTGGCGCCGAACAGCTCTTCACCTTCGTCGTAGATCGACTTCGGCAATTCCGGCGAGTGAGCGAGAGCCATCGAATCGCACGGTGTTCGCACGATCATCGGCTGACCGCTATCGGTCTTTCGGATTATGCGCATGTGATCGCCGCCATCCTTGCACTCGTTGTGGCGACGTGAAATGCGCGCAACACGAGATACGGAATCACGCGCGGTGTCACCAACAGCGATCTGCGGAACCGGTACCGAAATCTTACCATTCACGCTCGCGTACTTGAAACTCTGTTCCATCTTGAACGGAACGTGCATGAAGCCGGCTTGTGCATCACCCTCCAATGCCTGAAGACGCGGCATCCAGAACTGCCCTTCATGCAAACCGTACTCGACGGTGACGGATTTGACCTGCGCCTTGAGCGGTGAGATGATGCCTTTGACCCATTTTGGAGGGGCATCGTCTGAAGAATCCGCCTCTTCCGACGCGATCGCCCAGATGTCCATCGGCTCGGCCAATCGATACACCGCGCGGACGAGACGAGCACTCGATATGTCGAACCAGAGCGAGCCCAGCGCTACATTCCATTTCGGTTCACGCGGACGAACTATCAGCTCGCGCAACTGAATGCGCTTTCCACCGGGAAGCTGGAACGACACTGAATCACCGGTAGCGTACGTGTAGTACGCCTCCGCGCCGTTTGCGAGCGGATGAATGATCTCGTCCTCGCTCACGTCTTTCTTCGCGAGACCGGATCCGACCCACAGGCCTTCTCGACCCGGGAAATACGGGACAGCGACCGCGTTATCCAGATCTGCGTCGCCCTTCTCGAGCATCGGCATTATCGAGCGCTTTCCGAGAATCTCGACGTAGACAGGATTGCCCCGGGACCATACGACACGGGCGGCTCTCTCACTTCGCATGAGAAGCCGGTCGCGGCCAATTCGCCTGAATCCCATCCCGACGGACATTCGCTCGTAAGATGTCGCATCGTAGCCGGCCAGTGCTGAATCCTGGTCGAGACGCGCATCTCTGGCCATTACGAGAAGCTTCGCGGCCATCGGATCCTTGAATGCAGACTTGAGGACCGAGGGGGTAATTGCGATTCTCTTCGCGCGACGGCGATCGCCTGCGGTCGAATCTTTCGACGACCGCAGGCCTCTCAGAGAATCCATGAAAATCTCATGTCGCAGCTCTACCGAATCGCGCCGACGAGCTTCGACGCTGTCGGGCTGCTTCGCTTTTCCGCCTCCGACGGTGATGTGGGCGCTGGTCTGCGCGAACACCAGCGCCGTTAGAAGTGCGAACATGGTTTGGTCTCCGCCTTACCGCCTGCGGCTATTTAAGGGGAATGTGTATGACACGCCGACCTGCCACGTTATCTGATCTGTTTTGCTCGTGCGCGGAAATAACGTGATCGATCCGTCTGGATTGTCACGAATGTCGCCTTCCCTCAGGTAGCTCGCGGTGCCGCCGTAGAAATAACGCGCACCAACGTGCAGCTTCCATTCATTCAGCTGGCCGAGCGGGACGTAGACGCCCCCGCCAAAAATGTATGCTGACGTCGCATCATCCTTGTTCGTGCTGCTGGCGTATTCGTAGTCACTGTCAGATCCCTTCACCGACGTCTGCGTCGTGAAGCCCATCACGCCGATTGCGGCGTTTATGTAGGGCTGGAAGCGTCCAACAGGCGCCGTGATCTGCGGCCCGAGGCTTCCCCAGAAAACGTCGTTGGTAGTCTCGACGTTGAGCGCCACGCGGCCGGTAATGGGGAGGTACGGGACACGAAGAGTCTCGCTCCCGTATTGCATTCCGCCGACATCCGCGCGGATGCTGAAAATCCCTTCCTTATCGAGGCGGAATAGTCCGCCGACATTTGCGCCAAAACCTTCTGTGTCGATTTGAGTCTTGAACTCGCCCTTCGGCTGCGCGACGAGAAGGTCGCCGACAATCGAAAAGCGCGACGGACCTGTTTCCCATCGGTGCGTGCGGCGTGATTGTGCGCTGGCAGTTGTTGAAACTAGAGATACCGCGACCAGTGTCGCGAGTACCGACGAACGCATAAATCGCATAACTTCTCCGTGGCTCTGAATACGCGACCCGAAGGCACTCGTCGTGCCGCGCGTGTCTCTAACCTCTATGTGTTGATACGGCATAGCGTTAGTCGTGGTTTCAGAAGTTCTGCAAACAAAAGATTGCCCTAATTGTGTGACACATCCTGTCCAGTAATGGTTACTACTCCTAGCGCTCTGCTCGTCAATGGCCTCAAGAAATCGTATGCCGATGTCGTGGCGGTTGACGGCCTCGATCTGGACATGAAAGTCGGGGAGTGCTTTGGCCTCATCGGGCCGAATGGTGCCGGTAAGACGACAACGATTGAGATCTGCGAAGGTCTCCTCGAACGAGACTCGGGTCAGCTCGAGGTGCTGGGGATGACCTGGGAGTCGAGTCCCGACCGTCTCCGCGAAAAACTCGGCATTCAGCTCCAGGACACTCAGCTATCCGAGAAACTCACTGTTGCCGAGACGCTTCGGCTTTTTCGAAGCTTCTATCCAGTCGGAAGGGATATTGACGATGTGATCGATTCGGTCGAGTTGGGAGAAAAACGGAATGCCCGGGTCGGGACGCTGTCGGGAGGCCAGAAACAGCGGCTCGCGATTGCGTGCGCGTTGGTTGGCGACCCCGAGCTACTCTTCCTTGACGAACCCACCACCGGGCTTGATCCTCAATCGCGCCGTCAGCTCTGGGCGCTGATCGAGAATTTCAAATCGAATGGGCGGTCGATTCTCCTCACTACTCACTACATGGATGAGGCCGAGAAGCTCTGTGACCGCGTCGCAATCGTCGATCACGGACGTGTAATCGCACTCGGAACCCCGGGCGAGCTCATCGAGTCACTCGGAGCGACGCTTCCGGAACCGCCGCCGAGAGTGGGGTCGCACTCGCTCGAAGACGTTTTCGTAGCCCTGACGGGAAGGACACTTCGCGATGAGTGACATGAAGACAAGCGCGCCACCGCGTGGGTTTAGCGATCGGTCCCTCGTTCAGCTGACACTCGTTCGCTTTCGCGAATTTACCAGGCAGCCAGAGGCAGTGTTCTGGACTTTCGTTTTCCCGATTCTCCTGGCCGTCGGGCTCGGCCTCGCATTCAGGTCGCGCGCGCCGGAGCGTCCCCGCATTGGCATCCTGATCGCAGACGCGAGCGCGAACAAGGTCCTGAATTCATTGAAGGCCGATTCATCGCTGACGGTTCAATCGTATTCAACCGATACGGCCGCGCAGCACGCCCTCAGGACAGCGAAGATCGCGTTGCTTGTTGTACCGGATGCGGCAGGGGGCGTGAAATACGTTTTTGATTCTCAGAGAGGTGAATCAGCAACGGCGCGACTCATCGCCGACCGGGCAGTTCAATCAGGTGGCGGTCGCGCTGATCCCGTTGCCGTTACGGAACAGAAAGTTACCGAGCGCGGAGCGCGTTATATCGATTTCGTCATTCCTGGCTTGCTGGGAATGAATCTGATGGGGAGCGGCATCTGGGGACTTGGCTTTGCCATCGTTGACTCACGCAGCAAGCGGCTCCTCAAGCGATTCATGGCGACGCCGATGTCGCGGGCAGAGTACCTGATGTCGTTCCTCTTTTCGAGAATGTTCTTCCTGATCCTCGAAGTGGTGACGCTGCTCGGGTTCGGAGTGCTTGCATTCAAGGTTCCGATGCGCGGGTCACTTGTGGAGCTCGCGTTGATATGCATTTTGTCCGCTCTTGCATTTGGCGGGCTCGGATTGCTAATCGCATCGCGCGCCAAGACCGTTGAGGGCGTGTCTGGCCTGATGAATTTTGTGATGCTCCCGATGTGGATCTTTTCGGGAGTGTTCTTTTCGTCGAGCAACTTCCCGAACGTCGTGCAGCCCCTGATCAAGATTCTTCCGTTGACTGCGGTGAACGATGCGTTGCGCCTCAACATGCTCGAAGGCGCAACGCTATCAGGTGTGAGCAGCCAGTTACTGATCATTACAGCCTGGCTGATCGTGAGCTTCATCGCGGCGCTGAAGTTATTCCGGTGGCGCTGACGACAGACGGCAATTCGGATGACGTCTCGCCGGTAACCGGCATTGACGCGGGAGGTCTCGTCACGATTCCCCTGTCTGAGCTGAACATTCGCGCCTCGCGATCGTCGGGCGCAGGCGGACAGCACGTAAACAAGACGTCGTCCCGAATTGAGATTTCGTGGAACGTCATGCGGTCCGTCGCGCTGAGTGAAGAACAACGCGAGGTGTTGAAAACCCGGTTGGCGTCGAGACTTAGCGAAGACGGCGCAGTTCGTGTCGTCGCAAGTGATACCAGAAGCCAGCTGCGAAACCGTCAGGCAGCTGAGCTAAGGCTCGGCGACCTGATCGCAAAATCTCTGACAGTCCAAAAGAAACGAAAGCCGACCCGAAAACCGCGCGCAGCCGACGAAGCTCGCCTTACCGAGAAGAAGAAGCACTCTGACAAGAAACGAAATAGACGCACCGCGGAGTAGAGTCATTGCCGCTTTCGCGGCGGTCTATATAATCTGGGGTTCCACCTACCTCGCAATCAGGTTCGCGATCGAAACGCTTCCGCCGTTCATGATGGCCGGCACGCGTTTCTTGATCTCGGGCCTCGTTCTGTTTTTGTGGTCGAGACTACGCAGCGGCTCACAGCCGAGCCGGCTCGAGTGGCGCAACACCGCAATCGTCGGGGCGTGCCTGCTCCTTGGCGGCAACGGAGCCGTTGTTTGGGCCGAGGGGATCGTTCCGTCCGGACTCGCCGCGCTCCTGGTTGCGATTCTTCCCTTCTGGATGGTGCTCATCGACTGGTTGAGGCCAGGCGGGAACCGGCCCGGCATTGGCGTAATTATCGGATTGGTCGTCGGGCTGGCAGGTCTCATCGTGCTCATCGGCCCGGGTGCTTTGCACCCGGTCACGCAAAGCTCGGGTGGCGGAGTGAAGCTGATCGGCGCCGTGGTGTTGATCTGCGGCTCTCTCTCCTGGGCGCTCGGCTCGATATTCTCAAAGCATTCAGTGCTTCCGAAGTCCGCGGTTCTCGCAACGGGAATGGAGATGATTTGCGGCGGAGCGCTTCTGCTCGTCGCGTCGATCATCTTCCGCGAGCCATTGCACTTCGACCCCGCCGGAATTTCGGCAAGGTCGACTGCCGCCTTCATCTATCTCACGACGATTGGGTCACTGATCGGATTCACCGCTTACATCTGGTTGCTGGGGCATCAGCCGCCGTCCCGCGTCTCTACTTACGCGTACGTGAATCCAGTGGTCGCCGTTTTTCTTGGCTGGGCCATCGCCGGCGAAGCATTGTCACTTCGCACGGCAATTGCCGCAGCCATCATCATTGGCGCAGTCGTGATAATTACGACCGCACAGAGCTCATCACTGGCTCCGGAGAAGTAGTAACCGCACCGGGCGGCACGCGGTGTTCCGCCGTGCCCTTTGGATCGATCCCGAATTTTTTCAGCACCCACTCGCGCCACTCGTCCATGATCTCGTAAAACGTTGGGATCACGATGAGTGTCAACAGCGTCGATGTGATGACACCGCCGATTACTGCGCGGCCGAGCGGAGCGCGGAACTCTGCGCCTTCGCCTCGCCCCAATGCCACCGGAATCATGCCGGCGATCAGCGCCAGCGTCGTCATCATGATCGGACGCAGGCGAATGGCACCGGCTTGAATTAGCGCTTCGCGTCGAGACAAACCATCCTTTTCTCGAGCCCACTTCGCGAAGTCAATGAGCAGGATGGCGTTCTTTGCCACGATGCCCATCAAGAGAATCACCCCGATGAGGCTCATGATGTTGATGGTGCTACCCGTGATCATAAGCGCGAGCATCACGCCGATGAGTGACAGCGGGAGCGAGATGAGAATCGCGAGTGGCTCGATGAACGATCCGAACTGCACAACGAGAATCAGGTACATCAACATTACGGCGATGCCGAGCGCGGTGAAGATGCGCCCGAACACTTCGGCTTGACTGTCTACTTCACCACCCTGCGTAAGTCTCACGCCTGGCGGGAGGTTCATCTTGT
>JBDSBT010000189.1:0-5840 GCA_039921425.1 Gemmatimonadaceae bacterium
CGCGCAGGCCGGGCAGGACTCGCTGACGCTGAGATTCGCTCAGTCGCGAAGGAGTTGTCAGAGCTCGCAATTCGTGGCTGTGATTCCCTCGGTCCAGACTACGTAAGTCACGATGACCTCGACATTGTCGGAGAATTCGTCGATCGTTATTCCGCACATGGACGATCGCCCGCCAACGACTCGTGACGGCAACGCTATCAACATCGAGCTCGTCGATCTAACGAAGAGCTTCGGCGAGCATCGCGCGCTCGACGATGTGTCGTTGTCGATTGCTGCGGGCGAATGTGTTGCTGTAGTTGGAGAAAGCGGATCCGGAAAAACAACGATGCTTCGCTGCATCAATCGGCTCATTGATCCCGATTCGGGAAGCGTATCGATCAACGCCCGGGATATTCGCTCGATGAATCTCGTCGAGCTGCGCCGGTCGCTTGGATACGTGCCCCAGGATGGCGGATTGATGCCGCATTGGCGCGTATTGAGAAACGTATCGCTCGTACCGTGGCTGTCAGCGATGCATGATGCGGATGAACGCGCACTCGCCGCTTTGCGGATGGTTGGGTTCAATCCTTCGGATGTCGCATCGCGGTGGCCCCACGAGCTATCCGGCGGGCAGCGGCAGCGAGTAGCGATGGCGAGGGCCCTCGCAGCGGGACAATCATGCCTTCTGCTGGACGAACCATTTGGAGCGCTCGACGCAATCACGCGCGCCGAGCTCCAGAACGCGTTTGCGAAGATGAGGGCGCAGGCCGGCTTCACAGCCATTCTAGTGACACACGACCTCCGTGAGGCAATGTCTCTCGGCGACAGAGTTGCTGTGATGCATCTCGGCAAAATCGAACAAGTCTCCTCACCCGAAGACCTTCGTGCAAATCCATCCACCGACTACGTCAGGAGGCTTCTCGCCTACGCGACAGGATTGAAGACGTGAGGCATTTTCGCATGCTCTCGGCAGCGCTTGTATGCACGGCTGCTCAAATCGCGGGCGCGCAATCCAGACCGGAGCAGAAAGAAGTCGTCGTCGCTTCGAAGCCGTTTGGCGAATCGTTCATACTCGCAGAGATGTTCGCTCAGGTTCTCGAGTCAAGAGGGTTTCGAGTGACGCGGCGCTCCGGGATGGGCGCGACGGAGGTCGCGTTCGCTGGCCTTCGAACCAATGCGATCGACGTCTATCCCGAGTACACCGGAACCGGATTGCTCGCGATACTTCACGCCGAGCCGTCGGGCGATCCCGCCGAGGTATTTGGAATGGTTTCCACCGAATTCCTGAATCGCTTCAAAGTGCGTTGGCTGCCACCCCTTGGATTCGAAAACACTTACGCGATTGCGGTACGAAAGGAGACGGCCGACCAGTACAAGCTCAAGACTCTGAGCGACCTTGCGACCGTTTCTTCGAAGCTGTCGGCTGGACTCACTCCTGACTTTATCGGCAGGAAAGACGGACTGCCGGGGATCCAGGGCGCTTACTCCATACAATTCAAGCAGGTCCGGCCACTCGCACAGGCCGTGAAGTACCAGGCGCTGGCAAACGGTGCCGTCGATGTCATCGACGGCTACTCAACCGACGGGCTCATTGCGCGCTACAATCTCGTCGTACTGGAAGATGACAGGCAATTCTTTCCGCCGTACCAGGCCGCGGCGATCGTCAGTCCGAGAATGCAATCGGAAATGCCTGGCGCGATCGCAGCGTTGACGGAACTATCGGGGCGGATCGACGCGAATGCGATGCGAAAGCTCAACGCCCGGCTCGAAGTCGGCGGCGAGCCAGTTGAGCGCGTCGCACGGTCGGAGCTCGAGACTCTCGGCCTGATTGGATCTAGGAAAAGCAACGCTCGAGATTTTTCAGGCCGAAGTTCCTTCATTCAATACATGTGGGACAATCGGGGACAGCTTTCATCCGCACTTGGCCGGCACATTCTTCTCGTCCTGATCGCTGTGGTCGCGGGAATTGTCATCGCCGTGCCGCTCGGATTGTGGCTGGAGCAGTTGCCGCGCGCGGCCGAGCCGCTGATTCGAGCCGCGGGTGTGCTCCAGACGATTCCAAGTATAGCGCTTCTGGCGTTCATGGTTCCTCTCATCGGTGTCGGTGTGTGGCCGGCTCTCGTTGCCTTGTGGCTGTACTCTCTGTATCCGATTTTGCGAACCACGTACTCCGGCGTGCGAGATGCGGACCCTCAGGCCGTGTACGCAGCGCGCGCGCTCGGTATGACGTCCGGACAAATTCTCCGATACGTCCGGCTTCCTCTGGCAGCGCCGGCGATTCTTGCGGGCATCAGAACGGCCGCCGTCATTGCAGTCGGCACGGCAACGCTTGCGGCGTTCATTGGTGCAGGCGGCCTCGGCGAGCCAATCGCTACGGGCCTCGCTCTCGCCGATACCCGACTCATCCTGTCTGGCGCTCTCCCCGCTGCTGCTCTCGCTCTCGTCGTTGACGGAGTTCTTGGACTAGTGGAAGATAGAACGACTCCCGAGCCCCTCCGTCACGCCAAATCGGAGCGGGCTCGCGAGGCTGCTGCTTCGAACCGCTGAAATTCTTCTGGCGTCTTCGCTAAGCGGGAGCAACTTTGCACCTGTGGGGTATTCAGAGAATTGGCAGAGTGTGCAGAATCGCTCGGCCCGCAGTGTTTCTTTTTTCCTGGAGTTTCGGGTGATCCCATCAATTGTCCGTAAGCCATCGTTGCGAAAGTGCCTCGGTTTGTCATTCATTGGCGTAGCCGTGATGTCCGCAGGCATTGCCGAAGTCGCTTCAGCCCAGTCCACACGAATCAGTGGCGCCGGCATCAGTAAAGTCGGACGCGACACTCGCAAGCTCACGATCTCGGCACAATCCGCCGGCGCTGCGGCCGGAACCGGCACGATTCAGTTCATACACCACAGCCCGGCCGGTCTTACCCGTTTTCGCGGAACCGTCAGCTGCATAAGCTCTTCCGGTGGCATGGTTCAGGTAACCGGAACCATCGACAAGGGTGAGACCTCGACTAGCGCTCTTCTCGACGGCAAGGCATTCGCGTTCACGATTGGGACGAGTTCGAACCCGCAGACATTCTCGCTACCGCATTGCGGCGAGGCCGGTGCGATCAGTCCCTGCAGCGGTGGACGTGGTGAAACCATTCCAGTGACTGAGGACGGTTTCAAGCTTCAGTAGGACGAACATCAGAACGGCGTCTTCGCCTTTAAGCCGATGTCGAATGTGTAATAGCTCACGTTCGTCTTGGCGCCTGAATACAATCCCTTCAGATCCAGTTTCTGGCCGACATACCGTGCCTGCGGAGAGATCGCGAATAGTCCGAGGATGGGTATATCGATTCCCGCCCCAACTTCGTAACCAGGACCGCGATCGGTCGCAATTTTCGTTACGCCACTTCCGGTCGCGGTGGTGTTGATCTCATTGAACGTCAGTCCGGCTTTCACCCACGGTTTGACGATCGGAAACAGTGGTACTCCAAGTCTCACGCCGGCGCTTACTCCGGACAATTTGTATTTTGCGTTCGACGCGCACGCATCACAATCGAAGTCTATCCGATCGTATCCGGCGTAGACACCGAGTGGTCCGAGACCAACACCTGCGTCAACTCCGTACCCGAATCCGATTTTCGCTCCTCTCAGCACACCGTCATTCGCGGCCGGCTGCGCTGGGTCGGCAAACGTTCCACTCGGCACTCCCGCTCCCCCTCGCACGCCAACGTATAGAAGCTGAGCATGCAGTGGCGTGGACAACACAAACATCGTGGTCGCAACAGCCGCCGCTCGAATTGCTGCTTTCATGTGTCGCTCTTTCATTTGTCGCTCTTTCATTTGTCCCTCTTTCAGTGTGTCGCGGTTTGTCATGGCTTTTACGTGGCTCAGTGGGTGGCAGACGAGTTCCCTTTCCAGCCGGGTCCGCGAACAACGCGGCCGGCCTTCGCACCCGTGTGAGTACCGTTCCGCAGAACCTGCGTTCCATTGACGAAAACGTCGACCATTCCAGTGGAGTACTGATGCGGCTTGTCGAAGGTCGCGAGGTCATTCATCCGCGCTGGATCGAACACCACGACATCCGCGTAGTAACCCGGCTCGAGATGGCCTCGCGATTTGATCTTGAGGTTTTCCGCTGGCTGTGACGTCAACCTGCGAATGGCCTCTTCCATCGGAATGATCTTCTCATCGCGCACGTAGCGGCCAAGGAGTCGTGCAACGTTCCCGTATGTCCGCGGATGGGTGCTCGACTTGAGAAATACGCCTTCGGTCGCCGGCGCTTCAGCGTCTGATCCAAAGCTCACCCACGGGATCGCCAGCTCACGTCTCACGTTGTCTTCGGACATCAGGAAATAAACAGTGCCAACGCGGCTTCCATCCTGAACAACGAGATCCATCGCCGTCTCTTCAGGTGATTTTCCGCGAATTCGTGCAATTTCGGCCAGACTCTTTCCGGTGAACTTCTTCAGCGAATCGGCCTTGAAGCCGACCAGGAGAATTTTTTCAGGTGATTCAACCGCAGAGAAAAAGTTCTCCCATTTGTCAGTAGGCGTTCTCATCTCCTGCGCGACGCGCGCGCGAATCGCCGGATCCTGAAGTCGTTTTGCCCACTCCTTGTACCCTCCTTCCTGGGCCCAGGGAGGCATTGATGCATCGAGCCCGGTCTGACCCGCCGTATAGGTGTACATGTTTGCCCGTACGTTGAGTCCGGCTGCGCGAGCAGAATCGATTTTTGCAATGACGGCAGGAAGCTTGTTCCAATTCGCCTTTCCCGCGGCCTTGAGATGATAAATCTCACCAGCCACGCCGCCTTCGCGAGCGATCGTTATCAGCTCATCTACCGATTCGAGCAGCCGCACACCTTCACTTCGCATGTGCGAGATATACGTCCCGCCGTACGGTGATGCGGCTCTCGCCAGGGCAATGAGCTCGGGCGTCTTCGCGTAGAAAGCAGGGGCGTAGATCAAGGCGGATCCGACGCCGAGTGCTCCCTCTTCCATCGCGTCGCGAACCAGCGCCTGCATTCGCGCGAGCTCTTCCGAAGTTGGGGCCCGGTCGGCGTAGCCAATCTCGTGGACTCGCACCGTCGTCGCCCCAACAAATGACGCCACGTTGGGAGAGATGCCTCGCTTCACGATGTAGTCCAGATATTCGCCGAGGGTTGTCCACGGAATCTCGTACTTGATGTCGCCCTGCTCTTCGACTGCTTCCTTTCGCATCGTTTCATTGAGCGGGCCCATCGACGAGCCTTCCCCCATTACCTCTAGCGTAACACCTTGCATGATGTCGCTCATCGCGCGACCGTCCTCGATGAGTGACTCAGTCGCCCAGCTCAACATGTTGATGAACCCGGGGGCGACCGCCAGCCCGTGCGCGTCGATCTCCTGTCGTCCCCGAGAATCGCTGAGATTCCCGACGACCGTGATGCGATCACCGTCGATAGCCACGTCGGTCATACGGCCTCTGGAGCCGCTTCCATCATAGACAGTCCCGCCGCGGATGATCACATCGTGAACCCTCGTCTTGAGCGGATTCGGAGCCGTGTTCGCTGAAACGCAAGCGACGGCAGACACGAGCAGAGCAGTGACGATGGACCGCGAGAAAACAGTTTGCATCAAGAGAATCTCCGGATTGTTTGGACTAGGGCGATCAGGCGTCGACAGTCGCCATGCACTCGATCTCTACCTTTCCGCCGAGCGCAAGGGAAGCAGCCCCAAAAGCACTGCGGGCTGGGAGGTGATTCGGGAAATACGTGACGTAAACCGCGTTCATCGCCGGCCATTCGCTCATGTCCGCCATCATCACAAGACATTTTACCACTTGATCGAGCGACGACCCGTGCCGCTCCAGGATTGCCTTCATGTTGGCGAATGTCTGGTGCGTCTCTG
>JBDSBT010000190.1:0-6269 GCA_039921425.1 Gemmatimonadaceae bacterium
TGGCGTTCCTCGCATTGGCGATCAAGCTCGATTCACCGGGTGCAGTTTTCTTCACGCAGGACCGCGCAGGACTTGGCGGTCGCCGGTTCAGGATGTTGAAGTTCCGAACGATGCGCATAGGTGCAGACGCCGAGAAACACTCTTTGTCGCACCTGAATCATTCGGGCGACTCGCGGCTTTTCAAAATCCCAGAAGATCCTCGCGTCACGAGACTGGGCGCACTGCTCCGCCGATGGAGCCTGGATGAGCTGCCGCAATGCTGGAACGTGCTGCTCGGCGACATGTCGCTCGTAGGCCCGCGTCCGTTTTTCGAGGCGGACTTTGCTAGCTATCAGGATCACCATTTCCGCCGCCTCGACGCCAAGCCCGGTATCACCGGACTCTGGCAGGTGTCAGGCAGAAGCGCTGTGGTGGATTTCGAGGACGTCGTCTACCTCGACAGGCAGTACATCGAGCAGTGGTCGCCGTGGCTCGACGTGAGCATCATGTTCAGAACTCTTCCCGCCGTTGTGAGAAGAACCGGAGCTTATTAAAGCTACGCCACTGCGGAGACCCAAACTGCAATTAGGGAGAACGCCGGGAGAAACCGGGGTCGCTGATTTCTCTCTTCTTGTTTTTTTGACTACGACATTTATCCGTCGTTCCGTAGTTCCCCAAAAAAACAGAAGCTTCCGTCGGTAGCCAACCTCCCGCCTTTCTTCAGCAGTGCCCTCCGGCCGTTCTCCCCAATTGGCCGTTTCCGCGGCTCCGCAGTCCGCGGCATTCCCCACCGACAAAACTTCCCGATTTCGATTGAAAAACCAGTCTCCATAGACGAGATTGTCTCGATGCTCGCGTCTCGCGCGAGCTTTCCTTTACCCTGTTGTTGGAGGCGGGTTTTGAAAGTCTTCGTTAGTGGTGCCGCAGGGTTCCTCGGCAGTCATCTTGCCGACACCTTCGTTGCCGGCAATCATCAGGTAGTCGGCTGCGATAACATGATCGGCGGCGACTTGCAGAACCTCCCCGAAGGGATCGAGTTCGAGCGGGCCGACTGCAACGACCTCGGGGCGATGAAGCGGTTGACGAAGGATGTCGACCTCATCTTCCATTGCGCAGCGATCGCGACGGAAGGCCTGAGCGTCTTTTCTCCCGCCTTGATCGCTCAACATGTCTACAACAACACGGCGAGCATCCTGGCTGCTGCAGCGACCAACAAGGTCAAGCGCTTCGTTCATTGCTCGAGCATGGCTCGCTACGGCAACGGTCCTGTCCCGTTCGTTGAAGACCAGCCGCTCAATCCGGTTGATCCGTACGGAATCGCGAAGTACGCCAGCGAGCTCCTCGTTCGCAACGTCTGCGAGACCCACGACATCGAGTACAACATCGCTGTTCCGCACAACATCATCGGACCGAAGCAGAAGTACGATGACCCCTACCGTAACGTCGCGAGCATCATGATCAACCGAATGCTCCAGGGTAAGCAGCCAGTGATCTACGGCGATGGGGGACAGAAGCGTTGCTTCTCGTTTGTGCAGGACTGCGTCAATCCCCTCATCAAGATGGGCACGATGCCGGATGTGAAAGGCGAGACGATCAACATCGGACCGGACGAGGAGTACGTTTCGATTCTCGAGCTGGCAGAGACGATTGCCGAGCTGATGGATTTCAAGCTCGAGCCGATCATGGTGAATGACCGTCCTAGAGAGGTTCGCTACGCCACGTGTTCGGCCGACAAGGCGCGTCGCCTCCTCGACTATCGGACAACTGTTACACTGCGCGAAGGACTTCAGAGCATCATCGACTGGGTTTCCGCTCACGGTACGAAACCGTTCGCCTATCATTTGCCGATCGAGATCGAGTCACCGCTCGTTCCGGAGACGTGGACGTCGCGCCTCATCTGAGGATCGCGCGTGGAACTATTCGGGTAACAGCGGCACGAAAGCGATTCCTTAAGCGATGAAGCCGCTTCGGATCGGAATGCTCGGGCTGTATGGCATGACAATGCCGAAGCTGCATTTCACCGGCTTCGAGACCGGCTTCGGCGAGATCGCGCCACGACTCGCCGAGATGGGCCACGATATCGTGATGTACTGCCGTCGTGGCTCCTTCCCAAAGGAGATGCGCGTCCCGGAATATCGCGGCGTTCGCCTGATATACGTGCCGTCTCCTGGTGGAAAGAACTTCTCCGGGCTCGTGGCAACGTTATTCGCAACCGTCCACGCACTGGCAACTGGCCATTATCATATCTTCTTTTTTGTCAACGTAGGCATGGGGCACCATGCGGCGCTCTGCCGGTTGTTAGGGCGGAAAGTCATAATGAACGTCAACGGGCTCGACTGGACGCGGGCAAAGTGGGGACCCGTAGCCAGGTGGTATTTTCTTTCCGCCGCCCACTCGGCCGTGAAATTCTGCAATGAGCTCGTGACGGACGCCGAGGCGATGCGCCAGTTTTATCTAGAGAAGTTCGACAAGGAGACGACGATGATCGCCTACGGGGCCAACGTCGAGACGTCAGAGAATCCAGAGTTGATCCGGCATTACGATGTCGAGCCTGGCGAGTACTATCTGATTGCTAGTCGCCTGATTCCGGAAAATCACGCTGACGTGATCGCTGAAGCGTTTCTTGAATCCGGCTCGAAAAAAAAACTGCTCATCGCCGGCGGCGCGAACTACGACAGCCCGTTTCATGCGCGACTACGCGAGTTGTCCGGGCATTCGGTGATCCTCGCCGGTCATATCGACGATCAGGACATCGTGCGAGAGCTGCACTGCAACTGCTTCGCGTACCTGCACGGGCACTCAGTCGGCGGGACGAACCCATCGCTGTTGAAGGCCATGGGATTCGGAAATTGCATTCTGGCGCTCGACACCGTGTTCAACCGCGAAGTGCTTGCCGATGGTGGATTGTTTTTCCCTTACGATTCCCACGTTCTCGCGCAGATGATAAGGGAGATCGAGGCAAATCCGGCCAGGGCTGGTGAGCTCAGACGGATGGGGCCCGAGAGAATTCTGGCCAACTACACGTGGGAGAAAATTGCGGGGCAGTATAACGACTTGTTTCTCGAACTGTCGTCGCGGTGAGAACGACGTTCCGCGCTGATGCCGTTGTCGGAGATCGTTAGTTGGCTCAAACATGGCGAGTCTCCCGCGCGAAGCAGGCAGCATTTCGAGTAATCGATGCCGCCGGCCATCCGCTTCGACCGTTCCTGAGCCCCCGCCCGTCGCGCTCGGCGCCGGTTCGAAACATTCTTGTTCTCGAGCCATGGTTCATTGGCGACCTTGTCCTTGCAACGCCCATCCTTCGCGCCCTCAGAGAGAAATTTCCCGACTCACGACTAACCCTTCTCGGAAAGCAGCACGCTGTTGACCTCCTCGAGAATACTGGTCTCGTCGATGACATCATTGTCTTCGACCTTCCGTGGACGGCGAGCGGAGCGACAAGAAAGTACGATCCTCGGCGATACGATCCAGCGCAATGGAAGGTTTTGTCTGATGAGCTTCGAAAGCGGAGATTCGACGTGACGCTCGACGCGCGAATGGATTTCCGGAGCAACGTCATTGGATTCATGACAGGTGCAGCGCGTCGCATCGGCTATGGATTTGGGGGCGGTGCTTTTCTGCTTACCGACGCGGTGAAGGCCAGGCCGAACGAGCATCATAGAGTAGTTGACTGGATGACGTTGATGTCTCCTCTGATGGCCGGACGCGGCGAATCCGAAAATGCGGAAAGCATGGCGAAGCGACTGCCCCCCTTACTCAAAGTCAGCGATTACGAGCGACGAGCGGCGGCAAGCCGGCTTTCGGCGAAGAGTATCATCGAGGGCGACGTTGTGGTCACGATACACGCCGGTGCGCGAGATCCGCGGAGGCGCTGGCCCATCGAGGGCTTTGCGAACGTCGCCCGTGTATTGAAAAATCAGTTCGGCGCGAAGATCGTCCTTTTACTGGAACCCGACGCGCCCGAACCCGCTCTTGAAGTTTTCGATGCAACTTTGCGTACCACAATTCGCGAGATGATGGCCATCATCGACAGATCGAGTCTCTTTCTCTGCAATGACAGCGGACCGATGCACATTGCTGATGCTCTCGATGTGCCTGTCGTCGCCGTGTTTCTCACGGGCAATCCAGCATGGCACCGCCCATTTCGCGAATTCCAGAGAGTTGTTGGCGCGGGCACGGGCCATGACTTTCGAGAGGCCCCAACTGAGTCAGCCGTGATTGCAGCTGCAGGGGAACAGCTTCGTTTCAGCCTTTCACGCGCGCCGAATGCGTCAGAGGGGAAGATGGTTTGATCCGCAGGTTAGGACCGATCGCAAGAAACTCGTTCCTCAATCTCGTCGGATTCTCGATCCCGCTGCTGGCGGGGTTGATCTCCGTCCCTATCATTACGCGAGAGCTCGGAGCCGCGCGCTTTGGACTGCTGTCGCTGGCGTTTGCGATTCTCGAGTACTCGACTCTCTTCGATCTTGGACTTGGCGCCGCTACCACCCGCGAGGTGTCCGCGTCACTGGCGAAGCGCGACGAAAAAGTTTCCGCGCTGATCTCCGGCTCGATCATGAGCCAGATGCTGCTCGGCGGTGCGGGGGCGCTCATCCTCATCGGTCTCGCCCCCCTGCTGGCTGATCACGTATTTGTGATTCCGCCCGATATTCGAAACGAAGCGATCGCGGTTTTCAGGATTCTGGCGCTCATGACCCCGCCCACGCTGCTACTCTTGAGTCTTCGCGGTGTGCTCGAGGCCGCCCAACGGTTTGACCTGAGCAACGCGGTGCGCGTGCCAAGCAGCGTAGCGACGTTCGTTATTCCGGCTGTTGCGGCGAGCCGCGGGTATCCGCTGCCGGCGATCGTCGCGATGCTGCTCATCTCGCGCATGGCCATCTGCGTCGTGATGGTGTTCGTGGTTCAGAAGGCCATTCCGTCCCTTAGATGGAAGCTCAAGCTGGATTGGCCGGCGCTCAAGCCACTGTTCCTCTTTGGCGGCTGGATGTCTGTTTCGAACGTTGTTAGCCCGCTCCTCATCTATCTAGACCGTTTCATGCTCGGCTCCCTGGTGGGGCTGACAGCCGTCGGTTATTACACGGCCCCCTTCGATGGAGTGATGCGGCTGCTGATCGTCCCTGCGAGCCTGATGTCAGCCGTATTCCCGTCTGTGAGCGCCATGAGCGCAACCGGCGACCACAAGTCGGTTCAGAGAATTTTCTCGAAGGCTGTTGCGCGCACCCTTCTGATCGTTGCGCTGCCGGCCATCGTGATTGCGATCGCTGGTCCCTTGCTTCTCAAACTGTGGCTCGGGCCGACCTTCGCCGAGCACGGGTCGACGGCGATTCGAATTCTTGCTCTGGGCGTATTTATCAACGCGGTCGCGCATGTACCGTCGGGTGTCATCACCGCGATGGGCCGGCCTGACATCGTCGCCAGGTTCCACATTCTGGAACTGTTCGTCCACGTGCCTGCAGCGTGGCTGCTCATCACGCACTTTGGTGTCGCGGGCGCGGCTGCGGCATGGACTTTCAGGGTGATCGTAGACGCGACCCTGCTGTTCATCACTGCGATGCGGATGCTCCGGGACACTCCTGATGAGATGCCGCCTGGCACGCTGGAGCCTTCACCGATTCTGCGTTAGCAATGCTCGCTCTTGAGGGCGTCAGGCCTCCACGCGAGAAGAGCGGCCCCGAGCGTATGCTAGGCTTCATCCGGCCATATTTGGTGGGACTTGTGTATTCGATAGCGCTGTTCGCTTTTGGGTGGTTGACCTGGAAGGGGCGGGCCGCGATTGTCGATTTGTGTGGCCGAATTGGCTACCGGTACGACCGGCGCGAAAAGCCGACCATCGCAATCGTTGCTGCCGACTCGCTTATTGGCGGCGGCCATGAGATCACGATTGCCGCGCTCGACAATGTCGATGGGAACGTTACCGATAGAGAATTGGTCGTCCTGAACAGTCTGGTGAGGGCGTCGGGCGCCCGGGCGATATTCGAGCTTGGGACGTTTGACGGAAGAACGACCCGCAACTTTGCCGCGAATTGCTCTCCCGGTGGCCGAATATGGACGATCGATCTTCCGCGTGCATCGATGAACGTACTCGAAGCGCCGCTTCACGCGCACGAAGCGAAGTACGTGGACAAGGAGCAATCGGGAGGGCGATACCGCGGAACTCCTGAAGAACCGCGCATCGAACAGTTGTACGGCGATTCGGGAAGCTACGACTTTTCCAGTTTCGCAGGCGCCATGGATTTCGTGTTCGTCGATGCGTCACACGCGTACAAGTATGTGGTCAACGATTCGCTCGT
>JBDSBT010000191.1:0-3755 GCA_039921425.1 Gemmatimonadaceae bacterium
GCGACAAGCTGAGGCAGATACTTGCTGATGTCGAAGCGAAACGGGTCGGCCGGATCAAGATCGACAATTTCGAGCTCTGCATCGGACATCAGCAATTTGCCGAACCTGATCGAGCCCCCTTTGAAGAACATGAAGTTCTGCTGCGACGGATCGGGAAGGACCGCAGTTTGAGGGGCTCCGCCGAAATCCTGAATGATCTGATTTCCTTCAACGCGCACGGCAGTAATGGATCCTTCCATCGTAGGCGGAGGCAGGATCGCGTTGGGGTCCAGGAGAATGTCGTTCCCCTTCACGCTCGCGCCCTTCGCCTTCCGGAGGTCGATGATCTTGTCGAGAGTCAAACCCAGTCCGTTCATCAGCTGGTCAACGTGAAGCCCAAGAATTTCAGTTCGGGTTGGGTGCACTCGAATTTTTGCGTCGGGTGTCACGGACACATTTGCTGTGATGGTGAAAGGCAAGTCAGTGACCTTGTGCAGCGTGCCCTTGAGAACCATCTGTGTCCCTGACGTCGAGGCGGTTAGCCGCTTGATCGGAGCGCCGGGATAACTGAAGACATACTTGTTGAGCAGCAGGCTGAGCCCCGCGCCCGCGAGCCCGACCTCGGCCGCATCCAGATGAATGATGAAAGACGTTTTGTCGTCGAACACCACGGGACCGCCAGTTTTGGCGCGCATTGTCCCGTTGAGACGGCGAATGTGGAGCGGAATCTGCGGATCGATGTAGAAATCGACGTTCCGCATGTAGACATGGGTAACGGTGTCTTCGGCTTTGGCTGAGACCGGCGGTCCAGACTGAGACCACAGTTTCGTCGATGGGGCTGTGCCGCCGGCCATAGCGACCAGCGCCATTAGGCAGATCGCCAGCAGTGACAATCGATTCGGGATTGGTTTTTTCAATGGTTTCCAGGTGGAATCTGTCACTCGACCAATGCACTCGCCATACCTCGTGAACAGCACGAGCTCACAAACATCCGGCTTTTTGACCCGAAGGACGGCCATTCTCTGCAAACGCTCCACCTGCTGGCCCGGTTCCTGTATTTTAAGTGAAATCTTTCACATGGGAGAACACGGGTGAAGATTGCAGTGTGCATCAAGCGCGTTCCCGATATGGACGTGCGCTTCAAAATCGCCTCCGATGGCACTTCGCTCGATGAGACGGGCGTCAAATTCGACATCAACGACTTCGACGCATGGGCAGTCGAAGCCGCGCTTCAATTGAAGGAAAAGGCTGGCTCGGGCGAGGTTATCGTGTTGTCACTTGGACCTGTCCAGGTTCAGGAAACGCTTCGCAAGGCGCTAAGCATGGGTGCCGATCGCGCGATTCACCTCCAGGCCGACAAGATTCCGTTCGACGGCTTTGCGATTGCAACGGCCATCGCGGCCGAGCTCAAGGATGGCGCGTACGACCTGATTCTTTTCGGTAAGCTCTCGCCGGACTCTTCCAACGGAGTCACTGGAACAATCGTCGCAGAGCTGCTCGATCTGCCATGTGTCACGGCAATTTCAAAGCTCGACATCGCCGATGGAAAGGGCACAGCGAAACGAGAGCTCGAAGGCGCCCAGGAGATCGTCGAGTTCCCGCTGCCGGCGGTCCTGACGATCGATGAAGGTCTCAACAGTGCGCGCTATCCGTCGCTGAAAGGCATCATGGCGGCCAAGAAGAAACCCCTCGAGTCCAAACCGGCCGCACTCGGCGACACTACCGTAAAAGTCGAGAGGCTGGAGCTTCCGCCAGAGCGCAAAGCAGGAAAGATCGTCGGTGAAGGAGCCGCAGCGGTTCCCGATCTCATCCGTCTCCTCCAGACCGAAGCGAAGGTTCTCTGATGGCAAATATTTTTGCATTCGCCGAGGCGAGAAATGGCGAGCTTCGAAAAGTCGCTCTGGAAAACGTCACGGCTGCGCGCAAGCTCGCTGACGCGACCGGCGGACAGGTGCACGCGCTGCTCGTTGGCGCACCCGGCATTGCCTCAAAGGCCGAACAGCTCGCGCAGCATGGCGCTGATGTTGTACTTGTCTGCGAACACGCAGGCTTCACGCAATACAATCCTGAAGCGACCGCGGCCCTGGCTGCCGATCGGATCAAGTCTGGTAGTTTTCGCGCTGCGCTCTTCAGCACGTCCGCTCAGGGGCGCGATCTGGCCCCGCGAGTTGCGGGAAAGCTTCGCATCGGCCTCGTCACCGACGTGACATCAGTGGAGCTGTCAGGAGACACTTTCACCGCGAAGCACCCGATCAACATCGGCAAAGTGATTTCCACTGTCACTATCGCCGGAACTCCGGCAATCGTCTCGCTTCGTCCGAACACATACACGCCAGTCGCAAATCCCAAAGCTGGAACCGTCGAGACCGTCGCCCCTGTTGGCGATCCATCAGCGGCTCGCGTTGTCGTCAAGGAGCTGGTCACCGGCTCGACAGGCAAGCTCGATCTCGCCGATGCACCGGTGATTATCGCTGGCGGCCGCGGACTGAAGGCGGCCGAGAACTTCAAGCTGGTGGAAGATCTTGCCGACGCGTTCGGGAATGCTGCGGTGGGAGCGACTCGCGCAATCACCGACGACGGCTGGCGTCCGCATTCGGACCAGATCGGCCAGACGGGTCGTCTCGTCAGTCCCGAGCTCTACGTGGCTGTCGGAATCTCTGGCGCAGTTCAGCATCTTGCTGGAATGCGCACGTCGAAGACGATCGTCGCGATCAACAAGGACAAGGAAGCGCCCATCTTCAAGGTCGCGGACTACGGGATTGTCGGCGACGTGTTCGAAATCATGCCGGTGCTGACAGCCGCAGTGAAAGAAGCGAGGAAGGGTCACTAGGTGAGCAACGGCCGCCGTCTGACGGTCATCCCAGGCGAATATCAGCCGCCACTGCCCGAGCCGCTGATTCTTCGCGAGCAGCTCGATCCCGAAGCAGTGCCGATGGACGTCGTGTTCGTTGGCGGTGGCCCCGCTGGTCTTGCCGGTGCGATCGAGCTATCTCGCCTCATCAAGGAAGACACGGAAGCCGGCGGCACGCTCGCCGAAACTCAGATCGCGGTACTCGAGAAGGCCTCTGCGCTGGGGGAGCATTCACTTTCCGGAGCCGTCGTCAACCCGCGCGCGTTTCGCGAGCTGTTCCCTGATTTGAAGGATTCTGATTTTCCGTTCCGCGCTCCAGTCACGAATGAGCGCGTGTACTTCATGACCGCGGGACGCGCTCAGCGGATTCCAACTCCGCCGACGATGCAGAACCACGGTCATCACATCGCATCGTTGTCTGAAATTGTCCGCTGGCTTGGAGAAAAGGCTGAAGCCGCGGGAGTAAATGTGTTCACCGGTTTCCCGGTCGCGTCACTCGTCATGGACGGCGAGAAAGTCATTGGAGTCCGCACAACTCCCACGGGACTCGGTCGCGATAGGAATCCCGGCTCAGGCTATGCTCCCCCCACCGACATCTCGGCTCGCGTGACGGTGCTAGCCGAAGGTACGCGGGGCTCGCTGTCGCAGGCCTATATGAACGAGTCCGGCATCGAGTCCGATAATCCGCAGATCTTTGCGCTCGGCGTAAAGGAAATATGGGAGACGAAGAAGCCGCTCGACGCAATCATTCACACGCTTGGATGGCCGCTTCCGAACGATGCATTCGGCGGAAGCTTTATGTATCCGCTTACGCCGAATCTCGTGGCGCTAGGCATAGTCGTTGGGATGGATTACCGGCAGACGACTCTCGATGTCCATCAGCTACTTCAGAAGCTCAAGACCAATTCGATGATCCGCGAATATC
>JBDSBT010000192.1:0-8071 GCA_039921425.1 Gemmatimonadaceae bacterium
CGCGACCGGTTTGCTCGCGGGCATCAACCTCTCGCGTCTGTTGTCAGGCGCAGAGCCGGAGCTCCCACCAGCGGTGACGATGACTGGCGCTCTCTACCGATACCTGCGCGAAGCCGATCCGAAACACTTCCAGCCCATGAACGCAAACTTCGGCTTGCTCGACGATCTGCCGGAAATGATTCGCGACAAAAAGAAAAAGCGCGAAATGTTTGCAGAACGCGCCTTGTCGTCGATGTCGGAATGGATGGAGCTGCACTCCGTATCAGCGCAGCAAGCAGCTCGCTGATTCCGCCTTGCCCGCTAAATCTCCCGAGGTCGAAGATTTCCTTCTCCACATGGAGAAGGAGCGTGACGTCTCGCCGAATACGCTCGAAGCCTATCGCCGCGATCTGGACGAGCTGCTGGAATATCTCGCGGGCTACTATGGCGAGCGCGCGTGGACGTGGCAGGGAATCGATCGCCTCGCTATTCGCGGATTTCTGGCTCACCTCACCCGCAGAAAGCTCAGCAAGCGGACCATCGCTCGCGCGCTCTCGGCAGTCAGAAGCTTCTACTCCTATCTGCATCGCAACGAGGTTGTCGAGGCCAATCCGGCTCGCGGTGTAAGCAGCCCTAAGCTCGAGAGATATTTGCCCGGCTATCTCGACCGCGCGCAGATCGAGCTCCTGTTTCAGAGCGCCGAGCTGAAGGCTCAGGACGGAAAATTCGTTGACGTGAGGAACAACGCGATTATCGAGCTCTTCTATTCGACAGGAATGCGATTGTCGGAGCTCAGGGGAATAAATCGCAGCGACCTGGATCTGCTCTCGCAACAGGTGAAGGTGAGAGGTAAGGGTAGAAAGGAGCGCATTATTCCCGTCGGCGATCACGCGCAGCTTGCGCTCAGGAATTACGAATCGAAGCGCGACGACTTGATTCGAAATGAAATCCCGAAGGCCGATCGTCTCGCATTCTTCCTGAGCAATCGGGGGAAGCGAATGTCTGTCAGGGCAATTCAGAATGCCGTGACCGGGTTTCTCGACATGATCGATGAGGACGCTGGCCTGTCGACTCACTCCCTGCGTCATACTTTCGCAACGCATTTGCTCGACGCCGGCGCCGATCTCCGCGCGGTGCAGGAACTTCTTGGACACGCCTCGATTTCCACGACCCAGATATACACTCACACGAGCGTCGAGCGCCTGAAGGAAGTCTACCGGAAATCCCACCCGAGGGCCTGAGATCCGACTCGCGCCGGGCTGCGTATCAGTCCATGTTATCCGCCGGAGGATTCATGGCTAAGCCCAGACATCACTTGATTGTACGCGTAACCCACTGGGTCAACGCCGTCGCGCTGACGATCATGGTCGGCAGCGGCCTTCGCATATTCAACGCATACCCGCGGTTCGCGCGTCGCGGAACGACGTTCTGCTGCTATCCCTTCGAGGGCAAGCCGATCCCCCCACAGTTCACGTTTGGTAGCTGGCTGGGAGGCGCAAGGCACTGGCATTTTGCCATGATGTGGGTTCTCGTCGTGAACGGACTCGTCTACCTCGGCTACGTGTATCTGCGCGGCCAATGGCGCGACATCGTCCCAATGCGCGGATTCTTCAGCAACGCGTTGGAAATGATGCGGTTCTATCTGTTCGTCAGAAAGGATCATCCGATCCAGGGCAAGCACAACGCGCTCCAGCGTGCGACGTATTTCATCATGCCATGGCTGGGTCTGCTCGCGGTAGTGAGTGGAATCGCGATCTGGAAGCCGGTGCAGTTCGCACCCCTTGCTGATTTGATGGGCGGATATGTGTGGGCCCGCTACTGGCACTTCGTCTCGATGATGCTTCTCGTGGTGCTGAGCCTGGTTCATATCTTCATGGTGTTTGCTGTCGATCCGTATTCGATGCGCTCGATGACCACTGGCGGATACAACGAGAAGAATTCGCCTGAAGCGAGAAATGCCCGGCCGTTCTATCACCTGCTTCCGAACCGTTTCAGGGCGAAGCCCCCGATCAACACGCCGCCAGTTACCGGAGAAAGCGCATGACCATAGACCGGCGGAAGTTTCTGACCATCACCGGCTCATCGGTGGCTGCGAGCATTCTCGCCGCCTGCAATTCGAGAGGTCCCAAGAGCGCTGACAAGCTCCTGAGGTACGCCGAAAAGAAGAACGAGACACTGGAGCGAGCTCTGTTCAGGCATACGTCGATGGATGCGACGATTTCCGGAACGCGGCTCGCCGGCGCGGCGCTGCCCAGCTACTTCATTTCAAAAACCGTCCCGATGTGGAATGAAGCGGCGAAAGGGACGTGGACCCTCGAGATCGGCGGCATGGTGAACCGGCCACTCAAGCTCACCATGGAACAGCTTGTTGCCCTGCCACGCATCTCGGAAAGGGTGAATCACTACTGCGTGGAAGGTTGGACTGCTGTTGAGCAATGGACCGGTGTGCGGCTTTCCGAGCTGGCCCGCCTGGCCGGCGCTCAGAGGGGCGCCGAATATGTGGACTTCATGTCGTTCGACGACGGTTACCACGAAAGCTGGGACATCGAAAGCGCGATGCATCCGCAGACTGTCGTCGCGTACGGACTCGACGGGCGCATGCTGGCGCCAGCCCACGGCGCACCGGCCCGCGTTTACTCCCCGATCAAGCTTGGGTACAAGAACACCAAATACCTGACGAAGATCATGTTCCTCCCCCAGCGAACTGGCGGGTATTGGAGCGATGAAGGTTATGAATGGTACGGCGGGGTGTGAACATCTGACGCCAAGGGGTGTATCTGCTCTCCGAACGGCCTTGGAGCCGTCACTGATCTTACGACAGGGGAGCGACCTTGACCGACGAGATAGAGCTTCTGGCCGTACTTCAGCACGATGTTGCCGCACGGCTAAGACCTGTGTGCGGGGCAATGTCCCAAGCCGAGTTCGACAAGCTGGTCTGCGATATCGCGGTCGTTAACCTCAAATACGGCGTCGAGGCCGAGTTATCCGCCGCCTTTCGCGAACGGCTGACGGCCGCGGTTAACGAGAGACAGACGTCCGGGAGCCAGCAAAGCGCCTGATCGTCAGCGAATCCGAAGCTTGGGCGCGTCCTCCCGCTTGAGAGCCTCGGGAGGAACTTCCATTTCCTCCGCCCGCCGCGCGGCGCCTCGAAAAAGCAGCATTTCCCGCAGAAAGGCCCAGTTCATCGCCACACCAAGCAGCAGCAGGACCGCTCCGGCGATCGTCATGATCGTTGCCCAGCGCCAGTCTTCACCGCCAATGAGGGATGCGCCGAGAGCAGCCGTGCCAAGCGCGACCAGTAATTCGCCCGGCGTCTTGATCTCCGCTCGCTGCCGCCTCCTGCGCTCCTTGAACGGGCGGGCCTGCTCCGGACTGAGCGCATCGAAGAGGATGCCCGCGGCAAGCAGGCAAATCAGAACTCCCAGGACGAGCGGGACCTGCTCCAGCTTCATCGGGTTGCCCCTGTTAATTTTGACCCATGAACTACCACCTGCCCCGTGTTCGATCGACCACCATCCTCGCCGTCCGCCGTGACGGAAAAGTCGCCCTCGGCGGCGACGGTCAGGTCACTGTCGGCGAAACCGTAATGAAGTCGAACGCGATGAAGGTCCGCACCCTGCGTGGAGGCAAGTTGCTGGCCGGATTTGCCGGCGCCGCCGCCGATGCGTTCACGTTGTTCGAAAAGTTCGAGGAAAAACTCGAGCGTCATCCGGGCAACCTGTCGAGAGCTGCCGTGGAGCTGGCCAAAGACTGGCGGAGCGATCGCGTTCTCCGCCGGCTGGAAGCACTTCTCGCGGTCACCGACAACGAGCGCGGATTCATCATCTCAGGCACCGGTGACATCATCGAGCCCGATGATGGAATTCTTGCAATTGGCTCGGGCGGCTCATACGCGCTCGCCGCCGCGCGCGCGCTCGTTGCGAACACGGACCTTCCGCCTCGCGACATAGTTCAGCGCGGTCTCTCGATCGCCGCCGACATCTGCATCTACACCAACTCGAACATCACGGTTCTGGAACCGACAGTTTGACATCACCAAGAACGCAAAGCGCTCTCGCGCGTCTCGCGGATCTCACTCCGCGAAACATCGTCGCGGAGCTGGATCGCTATATCGTTGGGCAGGCCGACGCGAAGAAGTCAGTGGCCATCGCGCTCAGAAATCGGTGGCGCCGTCAACGCGCGCCCGAGTCGATCCGCGAGGAGATCTCGCCGAACAACATTATTCTGGTCGGTCCCACCGGCGTAGGAAAAACCGAAATCGCGCGTCGTCTGGCAAAGCTCTCTGGCGCCCCGTTCATCAAGGTCGAAGCGTCCAAGTTCACGGAAGTCGGCTACGTTGGCCGCGACGTCGAGTCGATGGTCCGCGACCTCGTCGAAAGCGCCATCAACATGGTACGCACGGAGCGCGAAGCCGAAGTGGAGGATCTTGCGCACGACCGCGTCGATGACCGACTGCTCGATCTGCTCCTTCCCACGCCAACCGATAAAAAGCCTCAGCAGCCTGCCGACACAGGGCCGGCAGACGCTCCGATCTTTCTCGTCTCGTCGAGCGGGAGTGTCTCGCCCGAGATGGACGTCGAGCAGGAGCGCCACCGCCGCACCCGTGACAAGCTGAAGCAGCTGCTGCTCGACGGTAAGCTCGAATCGCGCGAAGTGGAGATCGAGGTCGAGCAGAATGCGCCGATGATGTTCGACATGATGGTTCCGCAGGGGGCTCCCGAGGGGATGGGCAACTTGTCCGACATGCTTCACGACATGCTTCCCAAGCGCACGAAGAAGCGCACGGTGAAGGTGTCGGAAGCTCGGCGAATTCTCCTGGAGCAGGAGCTCGACAAGCTCATCGATGAGGAAGACGTCACCGCCGATGCCCTCGAGCGCACCGAGACGATGGGCATCATCTTCCTTGACGAGATCGACAAGATCGCTGGCGAGCGCTCGGCCGGCGGTGGCCCTGACGTTTCGAGAGAGGGCGTGCAGCGGGATCTCCTTCCGATCGTCGAGGGCTCGAACGTCCAGACAAAATATGGAATGGTGAAAACCGACCACGTGTTGTTCGTCGCTGCCGGCGCGTTTCACGTTTCGAAGCCGAGCGATCTGATTCCGGAGCTTCAGGGACGCTTCCCGATTCGCGTCGAGCTGAAACCGCTCACAGAAGCCGATTTCGTTCGCATCATGACGGAGCCGGAGAACGCGCTAACGCGGCAATACTCGGCGCTTGTCGAGGCGGAAGGCGCAAAGCTCACCTTCAACGAAGACGGGATTGCCGAAATCGCCCGAATTGCGGCGCATGTGAACGACCGCATGGAGAATATCGGCGCGCGCCGTCTGCATACCGTCATGACAACGTTGCTGGAAGAAGTTCTCTACGATCTTCCAGACGCCGGAAAAGGCGAGATTGTCGTCGACCGGGCGATGGTCAGCGACCGTCTCAAGACGATTGTCGAAGACGAAGACTTGAGACGATACATCCTCTAGCCGGGTCAGGAGCGAGATCATGACTGTTCCCACACATCGCGACTTTCTGGCGATTCCCGACTACTCAAGGGAAGAGTTGCTCGCGCTGTTCGACCTGGCCGAGCGGATGCGGACTGGCGCGTACATGGACAAGCCGCTGGCGGGCAAGTCGCTCGCGATGATTTTCATGAAGTCGTCAACGCGCACCCGGGTTTCGTTCGAAGTGGGAACGTGGCAGCTTGGCGGACATGCGCTTTTCCTTTCGCCCCGTGACGTGCAGCTCGGACGCGGGGAACCCGTCGCCGATACTGCACGCGTGCTGTCGCGGTATGTAGACGGAATCATGATCCGCACTTTTGCGCATGCCGAAGTGGAAGAGCTTGCGAAATACGCGACGGTTCCGGTCATTAACGGTTTAACCGACTTGCTGCACCCGTGCCAGATCCTCGCCGACGTTCTCACCATTCGGCAGCACCTTGGCGGCATTGATGGCCGGAAGGTCGCGTGGATTGGCGACGGCAACAACATGGCGAACTCGTGGATCAACGCTGCGTATCGCCTCGGTTTTGATCTCACGCTCGCATGCCCGGAAGGCTACGATCCCGACCATGAGATCCTGAAACGGGCGCAATCGAACGCCAACGTTCGCCTTGTGCGTGACCCGAAGGAGGCCGCGGAAGGTGCGGATGTAATCAACACCGATGTGTGGGCATCGATGGGACAGGAAGACGAGCAGGCAATTCGCGAAAAGGCCTTCAAGGGCTTTATCGTCGATGGCGCACTGATGAAGCGCGCAAAGAGCGATGCAATATTTCTGCATTGCCTACCGGCTCATCGCGGTGAAGAAGTTTCCGCTGATGTGATCGACGGCCCTCAGAGCGTCGTGTGGGACGAAGCCGAGAACCGGCTGCATGCACAGAAGGCAATCATGGCCAACACAATGGGAGGAGTCGCGCTTTGATCAACGAAGGTGATGTCGCGCCGGATTTTTCACTCCTGGCTGACGACGAAAGCACGGTGAATCTGAGCTCGCTGCATGGCAGCAACGTCGTCCTCTTCTTCTATCCGAAAGACAACACCTCTGGCTGAACGCGTGAAGCGTGCGATTTTCGCGACGCTTTTCCCCGGTTCGGGGAAATGAATGCAGTGGTGATGGGAATCAGTCCTGATGGCATCAAGTCACACCAGAAATTCAAGGCGAAATACGAGCTGCCTTATCTGTTGCTGGTCGATGAAGGGCACCTGATTGCCGATGCGTACGACATCTGGAAGGAAAAGTCTCTCTACGGAGTGAAATATCTGGGCGTGGAGCGGACGACAGTGATAATCGGACGTGACGGAAAGGTCGCGAAGATTTTCCGAAAGGTGAAAGTCCCGGGACACGTGCAGGAAGTCACGGCAGCGGTAAGCCAGTTGAAATAGCCGGTAGCTGTTAGGCGTTTGGCGGTCAGCGGTCAGCGGTCAGCAGTCAGCGGTCAGCACTTCGGGCATGCCTTCTGCACTTCCAGAGAGCATGCCAAACTCACAAAAGAAAATCGAAGAGCTCTACGGGCTCATAGACGGAATCGAGACCGCGATGTTCACCACTCGCCGTCACGATGGCCACCTCGTATCGCGTGCGATGGCCACTCAGGAAAAGATCAAGGATGCCGACGTCTGGTTCGTCACTGATGCCGATAGTCACAAACTCGACGACCTCGTCGCCGACCCGCATGTGAACTGCTCCTACTACAATATGAAGAGCCGAGAGTGGGTCTCGTTGAGCGGCGTCGCTCGCGTGAGTCGCGACCGGAAGCGCATTCGCAAACTCTACAAGCCTGACTGGAAGGCCTGGTTTGGAGACGCAGGCGGGGCGAAAGACGGCGGGCCGGACGATCCTCGGCTCACCCTCATTCTCGTCGAGGCCGATTCGGTTGTGTACATGAAGAATGACAAGCCGAGACCGGTCATTCTGTGGGAAGTGCTGAAGGGAATGGTTACGGGATCGAAGCCCGATATCGGCGAGACGACGGAGATCGGTGGCGGCGAGCTGATGGATCGCGCCGATTGACGTGTTCGCGGGGCTGAGTGCTCGCCCCGCGCCACTCCCACCCACGCCCCGGGACTGCCATATTGACGGTTCGAGGAAATCTCTTCCTCTGCCAAACCGCTGGAGCCCCATCGATGTCGCAAGACGAGTCCCCGGAAACACTTAAGCGCACCCCGCTAACCGATCTGCACGCCTCCCTCGGCGCCAAGCTCGTGCCGTTTGCGGGGTATCTCATGCCGGTTCAGTACCCTTCAGGTATCACGGCGGAGCACAAGGCGGTGCGCTCGAATGCCGGACTGTTCGACGTGAGTCACATGGGCGAGTTCATCGTCAAGGGCCCCGGCGCGGCGGATTTCGTGAACTACGTCACCACCAACGATGTCGCTGCTCTGATCGTCGGCCAGGCGCACTATTCGACGATTCTGAACGATCGGGGGACAATCGAAGACGACTGCCTCGTCTACCGCGCCGACGACCACATCATGATGGTCGTGAACGCGTCGAATGCGGCGAAGGACTTCGCGCACATCAGCAGGGAACTGCACAAGTTCGAGGCGACTCTCGAAGACGTCAGCGACGCAACCGCGCTGCTGGCTCTGCAAGGTCCCA
>JBDSBT010000193.1:0-2555 GCA_039921425.1 Gemmatimonadaceae bacterium
CGAACTCACGCAGCAGCTCGGCGCAGAAGGAATGGATCGTCCCTCGCTTGACTCGCTCGGCTTTCTGCCCGAGGTGTTTTTCGAGGCGTGACGCAATCTCGCCCGCTGCCTTGTTCGTGAAAGTGAAGGCGCAGATGCGCGCCGGATCGAAGCCGCGTTTTTCGACGAGGAAGCGGATTCGCTCGATCAGGCAGTAGGTCTTTCCGGCACCGGGCCCTGCTAGAACCAGCAGCGGCTGCGGTTCCGCTTCGATTGCCGCGCGCTGCGAATCCGACGGCACCAGTGGCGCCGAAGTTACGGTTGGACTGAATGTGTTGTCTGTGACTGAAGCGTCGCGGGTACTTTGGGTCAAATCGGCTTCGAAGAATGCGGCTATCGCAATCTTCGGAACTACGCCGTCCCGCGCAACGGCACAACGTTCGCAGATTGCAACCGGCTACTATTGGGGAGAGCCGAAGTTGCAGCCGTTTGTCAAGGAAATTCTCGAGCGGGTCCGCAGCGGGAACGACGAACGAATAATTCAACTGGCGGAGAGATTCCTCCGGTAATTACCCGCTACCGACGGGGCGGGGGCGGCGGCGAACCATCCGCACGCTCGAGCTCGACATGAATCGGCTCGTCGATGACATCCGAGTTCTGTTAAAAGAAGGCCAGGCTTACGCCCGGTTGTTAGGTCCAGCCTTCGACCCGTGCTGTGTGCCGGCGAAATCCTGAACGACCGGGCCGAGCACATGGTCGATCTCGTCGAGCGCATCCTCCGGAAGAATCACGCCCGAAGCTGCGGCGTTGTCGTCCACCTGCTGCGGTTTGCTCGCGCCGACAATCGCTGATGCAACATTCGGGTCGCGAAGCACCCACGCCAGTGCAAGCTGCGCCATCGTGATGCCGAGCCGCGCCGCGATTGGTTTGATGTCCTGGACTGCGGTCAACGTCCTGTCGGAACGAAGATCGCCGCCCCAGAAAATGTTCATCTCCGCACTCACAGCACGTGAGTCAGGCGGAGGTGCCTGACCCGGCAGGTATTTTCCGGTGAGCACGCCTTGGCCAAGCGGCGACCACACTATCTGGCTGATTCCGTTCTTCGCCGAGATTGGGATCACGCTCTCCTCCGGAAGACGCCAAAGCATCGAATATTGCGGCTGGCTGCTGACGAATTTCTCTACGCCCGGGATTGCGAGCGCGGCGGCAATCTGATCGGCCGTCCATTCGCTGAAGCCGAGGTAGCGGGCCTTCCCTTGTCGCACGACTTCGGACAGCGCGTGCATCGTCTCTTCCAACGGCGTGTCGGTGTCAAATCTGTGGCACTGATACAAATCCACGTAATCAGTCTTCAGCCGCTTCAATGAGTCATCGACCTGCTTCGCAACCTGCGGCGCGGACAAGCCCCGATCCGTCTGAGTCATAGGGAAGAAGAGCTTCGTCGCGAGGATGTACGACGACCGATCGCGTCCTTTCAGGGCATCGCCGAGGAACGATTCGGCAGCGCCTTTACCGTATACGTTCGCTGTATCGATGAAGTTGATTCCGACATCGAACGCACGATCGAGACACGCGCGCGCGTTGGCGTCGTCGACGCCGACGCCGTACGTCAGCCACGATCCCAGGGAGATCTCCGAGACGTGAAGGTCGCTGCTGCCAAGCTGTCGATATTTCATGCTTCAAGGATTCGGTTAGAGTTGATACTCTTCTTCGCACAATTCGCGCTAGACGGCAAGAAAGGCATGCCCTACGTTTGAGCCGCCCAGTATTGGATATCTACCGTTTGGAGGAAGTTGATGCGCGCGCTCAAATGGCTTGGGTACATCGTTGGTGTGTTGATAGCTCTCGTTGTAGTCGCTGTTGGCACCGTGTACGCTGTGAGCTCGTCGAGGATGGGGAAGTCCTACCCGACGGCTGTGAAAACGGTGGCGGTTCCGACTGACCCGGCTTCCGTTGCGCGAGGCAGGCATCTGGTCGAAGCTGTCGGAAAGTGCCAGAACTGTCACGGCGACAATCTGGCTGGGAAAAGAGTGATGGATGATGCGGTGTTCGCGAAACTCTCGTCGGCGAACCTGACGTCCGGTAAGGGCGGAATGGGGTCAACTTTCACAGACGCCGATTACGTCCGGGCAATTCGGCATGGTGTCCGGAAAGACGGTAAGTCTCTTTTCTTCATGCCCGCCGAAGCCTACTACTATTTCAATGACGCCGACCTCGGGCAGATCATCGCTTATCTCAAAAGCCTCCCGCCGGTTGATGCTGCGGTCGCTCCCGCACGGTCGGTTGGTCCGATTGGCCGGGCGGTATCCCTGCTTACCCCGTTCCCGTTGGTGTCGGCATCGCTGGCCGTCCACACCGAACCGCGACCGGCCGATGTGGCTGAAGGGGTGACTCCCGAATACGGTGGGTATCTGGCAAAGGCAGGCGGTTGCACGAGCTGCCACGGAGCCAATCTCTCAGGCGGAAACAAGATTGAACAAGTTCTGGCGCCAGACCTCACCCCGGGTGGTGAGCTTGGAAAATGGACCGAGGCAGATTTCACGAAGGCAATCCGTACCGGTGTCAGACCCGACGGA
>JBDSBT010000194.1:0-4383 GCA_039921425.1 Gemmatimonadaceae bacterium
TAATCGGCAAGTATGGTCTGACCTTCTTTCGCAAGCGCATCCCAGTCAACCGGCTTTTCGCCGGGTTGAGCTCGCGCGAGTGAAGGAACGAGAGACGCGAGAAGCGCCACGATGCGGAGGCTCGGAAGTGTCATATGAGGGGGACGCGAGAGGAAGCGATGAAATTGGCTCACCCTCCCTCTTGGCCGCAATGCTGGCTTTTATCGCCGATGCGCCGTACATAAGGCGCTATGAGCGCTTGCGGCGTCGCCCTCGTAACCGGAGGGACTGGGTTCATCGGCAGCCACCTGGTGGCGGTGCTGCTGGCGAACGGCTGGACCGTTCGATGTGTCGTGCGCCCCACGAGCAACCTTCGATGGCTCGACGGCCAGTCCATTCAGCCAGTCACTGGCGATCTCACATCGCCGGACAGCGCGGCACTGAGAAAAGCGCTCGAAGGCGTCTCGGTTGTATTCCATCTCGCAGGCACAACGTCGTCGGCAGGTGACGAGGGCTACTCCCGCGTAAACGTCGGAAGCACGCGGCATGTGCTCGAAGCCATGGCCGCCGCCGCACCTGACGCTCTCCTCGTGCTGTGCTCGAGTCTGTCTGCGGCGGGGCCTGTGAACGGCCGGCACACAATCAACGAAACCGTCACTCCCCGGCCTGTCAGTATCTATGGGCAATCCAAGCTAAAGGCTGAAATGCTCGTGGAAAAATCGGGGTTGAGATACGCTGTAGTGCGTCCCCCGCCGGTATACGGGCCGCGTGACTCGGGCATCTTCTCGTTGTTCCGCCTCGTGTCTTTGGGTATTGCGCCCCACGTCACGACGCCTGACCAACGATTGTCGATCGTTCACGTGAGCGATCTCGTCCGCGGCATGATGCGTATCGCCGAAGTCGATGCTCGGGGCATCTTCTACATGACCGACGGAGTGCCGCACACCTGGCACGAAATAATGTCCGAGATCGCGACGGCCGTAGGGCGGACCCCGAAATTTCTTGCGGTATCGCCCCGGGTTGCCGACGCTCTCGCGAGGATCGAGCGGTTTCGGGGACTGGTGATGGGAGACAAGCCGAAGCTCACACCAGACAGGCTCATCGAGCTTTCGCAGAATGACTGGACGTGCAGTGATTTGTGGGCGCGGCTGGAGCTTGACTACGAGTCGTCGGTCGCACTGGCCCCGGGAATGCTTTCGACGGCTAAGTGGTACAGAACGGCGGGTTGGCTACCCCGATAAGGAAGGCAGCCAACTCGCAGCGCTCTTACCAGATCTTCACTCTGTCGGCGGGCGCGACGAACATCTTGTCCCCAGCCTTGACTCCAAAGGCAGCGTCGAAAGCGTCGTTGTTGATCAACGGCACGAATGCTCGATACATGCCCGGAGAATGCGGATTCGTCAACAGCTGCTGGCGCAGCGCCTCGTCACGGAACTTGGTGCGCCAGATCTGCGCAAACCCGATGAAGAAACGCTGGTCGCCGGTAAAGCCGTTGATTACTGGCGCTTCCTGTCCATTGAGGGAAATTCGGTACGCACGGTAGGCCTGGGCGAGTCCGCTCAAGTCGCCGATGTTCTCGCCCATCGTGAGTCCTGGATTGATATGCAGATCGTCGATCGGGTTGATCAGAGCATACTGAGCTCCGAGCTTCGTTGTGCGAGCATCGAACGACTGCGCATCGCTCGCGGTCCACCAGTCGCGCAGGTTGCCGGCCCCGTCTGACTTGCGCCCCTGATCGTCGAATCCGTGGCCGACCTCATGACCGATAACTGCGCCAATCGCGCCGTAGTTGACGGCATCGTCGGCGTCGACGTTGAAAAATGGCGGCTGAAGAATCGCTGCCGGGAAAACGATCTCGTTGTTGGACGGGTTGTAGTACGCATTGACGGTCTGTGGAGTCATGCCCCAACGCGTGCGGTCAACCGGTTTACCCAGCCGGCCGATGGCGTCGTTGTACTGGAATACATCGCGCCTCATTGCGTTCCCGAGAAGCTCACTGCGCCTGATCTCGAGTGCGGAATAATCGCGCGGCTTGTCGGGATAACCAATCTTCACGGTGAAATGCGCGAGCTTGTCCTTTGCCTGCACCTTTGTCTCGGGACTCATCCACGCGAGACTGTCTATTCCGACGCGGTACGCAGCGAGAATGTTCTTCACCAGCGCGTCCATTCGAACCTTCGCTTCCGGCTTGAAATTCCGCGCGACGTACAGCTTTCCGGCCGGCTCACCGAGGATGGCTTCAACGCCATCCACCGACCGCTTCCACAGCACTGCCATTTCCTGCTGGCCGGAGAGAGTGCGGCTCCGGAAGTCGAATCGCGCCTGCCTGAATCCAGCCGGCAGCTGTGCGGCGTAGTTGTCCAAAAGCTTGAACATCAGGTACTCACGCCACGTGGATACCGGGGTCTTCGAAAGGATCTGGTCGACTGACTTCAGATAATCCGGCTGTCGGACGACGACATCGGTTCCGGCTGCGAGACCGGCGGCCTTGAGGTACGTGTTCCAGCTATAGGACGGTGTTAGCGACGCCAAGTCGGAGACGCTCATCTTGTTGTAGGTCGCGTTGCGATCACGGTTCCGCGCGCGGTCCCACTGAGGCGTCGCAATTTCAGTTTCAAGCGCAACGATCCGGCCCGCCGCACCAGACGGGTCTGGCTGCCTGGCGAGAGTGAGCAGTCGGGTGACATAGTTCGTGTATGCGGCGCGAGTTTCCTTCATCTTCACGTCATTCTTCAGATAGTAGTCGCGATCGGGCAGGCCGAGCCCGGACTGACCAACCTGGACGATGTTCACGTCGGACCGCTTTGGATCCTGGCCGACGCCCACGCCGATCGGTGTGCTCACACCGAGCCGGGAGAAGTGGGCAAAGGTGGCCGGAAGCTGCGATGGGATCTGAAGAGCAGCGATCGTTCGCATCTCTCCGGCGAGCGGCGTGATTCCGAGCTTCTCGACGGTTGCCGTATCCATGTAGCTGGCGTACAGGTCGCCGACTTTCCGGGTTTCACTACCAGCCAGGGCGTTTGACTTTGATGCCTCTTCGAGGATTGTGTGCAGTGCGCTGCGACTGCGCTCGCGCAGCTCATTGAATGCACCCCAGCTCGAAGCATCTGCCGGGATGTCGGCGCGCTTGAGCCATCCGCCGTTCACGTAGCGAAAGAAATCATCCTGCGGGCGGACCGTCCGGTCGAAATTGGTCGTGTCGAACCCGAGGGCATGGCCAGATTGCCCGAAAGCGGGCGAAGCAATTGCAATTGCAGCAACGATCGAAGTGCCGGCGAAAATGCGGCTGGTCGCGTTGCTGGAAAACAGAGCCATGTGCTCTCCTCAAATGTGGGGTGCAGGCGCGTCCTGCTCGTAGCAAGATCTAATGCCTGAAGTCTCTACGTCCAGCCTTCGAAAACCGCTGGCACATCTTGCGTCCGGCAAGTGCAGAGCCGATAATCGCGCGTCCTCATCAGGCCCCTCAAACGTGAAGAAGTTTCTCTCTCTGTCGGCGATTGTCGTCGCCGCTTGTACGTCAGCATCCTCCCGCGCGCCCAGTAATGCTCCGGCGCCCGCAACTGCGCCCGCCTCGGGCATCGACGCCAAAACCACCGGAATGGACAAGAAAGATGGTTTCATTCCGATGTATCTCGACAACAAGACTGGGAAGATTCTGCTCGAGATTCCATCGGATTCGATGCGCGTCCTGATGTTCTTCGGGCAGGCGACTGGACTCGGATCAAACCCGATTGGTATCGATCGCGGTTCCGGCGGCGACAACTACATCGCGCGCTTCGACCGGAACGGCGACCGCGTGCTTGTTGTCATGGAAAACTGGAACTACCGCAGTTCGGCTCTGGAAAACCCGGCGCATATTCGGACTGTTGCGGAGGCATTCCCGCCCAGTACGTCGGGATCGCTGCCGATCGTGGCCCAGGAAAAGGGAAGAGTGCTCGTTGACGCGACCGAGTTCTTCATGCGTGACTGGAATGACGTTGCGCAGACGCTTTCAACAAGCAATGAAGGCAGCTATTCAGTTGCCCGCGACAGATCGAGCATCTATCGGCCGTACACGAAAGCGTTTCCGGAAAACGATGAGATCGATGTCTCTCTGACGTTTGCGACGCAGGGACGGGCGGGACAGACGATCTCCTCTATTGTGCCAGATGGAAAATCGTTCACTCTTCGCCAGCACATCTCGCTGCTCAAGCTTCCCGATGATTCGTACAAGCCGCGCGTGCTTGATCCGCGAACGGGATTCTTTGGAATAATCTTCAAGGATTACGCGCAGCCCATCCAGAGTCCGCTCGACGTGCGCTGGATCAGCCGGCACCGGCTCGAGCGCGTCAATCCAAATGACGCGAACAGTCCGATCAGGAATCCGATCGTCTACTACATCGATCGCGGAATTCCTGAACCGGT
>JBDSBT010000195.1:0-6623 GCA_039921425.1 Gemmatimonadaceae bacterium
CTGAGCCGCTTCTGAACTTCGGCAAGCAGAATTCCGACGATCTGGCCAATGTGTTCTTCAGAGAGCGGATGGAACACGATGACATCGTCCAGGCGGTTCAGGAATTCCGGATTAAAAACGTGGGTCATCTCTTCCTTCACCTTCTCGGCGATGCGCTCGAAAGCGTTGCGACCGTCTGGCGAGGCAAAACCCATCGCTCTTCCCTTCGTGATATCGCGCGCGCCGACGTTGGACGTCATGATGACGACGGTGTTCTTGAAGTCGATCACGCGACCGTAGTTGTCGGTGAGGTGACCTTCGTCGAGCACCTGGAGCAGAATGTTGAAGACGTCCGGATGTGCCTTCTCAATTTCATCGAGCAGCACGACGCTGTACGGCTTTCGGCGAACGGCCTTTGTCAGCGTTCCCGAATCCTCGTAGCCGACGTAACCCGGAGGGGCGCCGATGAGCCGCGACACCGAGAACTTCTCCATGTATTCGCTCATGTCAACGCGAATCAGGGCGGCCGGATCTGCGAACAGAAACTTGGCGAGCGCGCGTGCGAGCTCGGTCTTTCCAACCCCTGTCGGACCCGAGAAGATGAACGACCCGATCGGTCGGTTCGGATCCTTCAGACCGGCCCGGCTTCGGCGGATGGAGCGCGACAGCGCCTTGATCGCCTCTTCCTGTGCGACAACTGAATTGTGCAGTTCGTCTTCCATGCGCAACAGGCGAGCGGTCTCCGCCTCCTGCAGGCGCATCACCGGAATTCCCGTCCAGCGGCTGACAATGAACGACACTTCGTCTTCGCCGAGGACTGGCCGGTGCGACTGGCGATGCTTCTCCCAGTCTTCCTGCTTGCGCCGAATCTCGCCCTGTAGCTCGCGCTCCTTGTCCCGCAGCGAGGCGGCGCGCTCGAAGTTCTGGTCGCGAACCGCCGCCTCCTTTTCGGTGTTCACACCCTCGAGCTGACCTTTCAGCGCTGTGACTTCTGGCGGCGGAGCCTGCGTCGCCAGACGTGCGCGTGCGCCAGCTTCATCGATCACGTCGATGGCCTTGTCGGGCAGGAAACGATCGGTGATGTACCGCTCTGACATCTTTGCCGCTGCGACGAGCGTGGTGTCCGGGATCGTGACCTTGTGATGATCTTCGTACTTCACACGAAGGCCCTTGAGGATCTCGACAGTCTCATCAACAGAAGGCGGCTCGACAATCACCGTCTGGAAGCGGCGCTCGAGCGCTCCGTCCTTCTCGATGTACTTGCGATACTCGTTTAGAGTCGAGGCGCCAACGCACTGCAGCTCCCCACGGGCAAGCGCCGGCTTCAGCATGTTGCTCGCGTCGATCGCGCCTTCGGCCGCGCCTGCGCCAACGAGCGTATGCAGCTCATCGATGAACAGGATGATGTTCTTGTTTTGCGCGATCTCGTTCATTACCGCCTTGAGGCGCTCTTCGAACTGACCACGATATTTGGTGCCTGCGATCACAGCGGCCATGTCGAGCGATAGCACGCGATGCTCGCGGAGGCTGTCGGGGCACTCACTGTTTGCGATAAGCTGGGCCAGCCCCTCGACTATCGCTGTCTTGCCAACGCCAGGCTCACCAATGAGAACAGGATTGTTCTTTTTGCGCCGGGTCAGAATTTCCATGACGCGCTCGATTTCCTTTGCCCGGCCGATGGTCGGATCGAGTTGGCCTTCGCCCGCAAGCTGAGTCAGATCGCGGCAGAAGTGGTCGAGCGCCGGAGTCTTGGATTTCTTTTCACCCTTGCCTGGCGCGCCAGGAACAACTGACGGGCTTCCGGCCGCAGGGCCAGGCGCGCCGCCTTGTGGCATGTCTGTGCCGAGCAGGCGCAGTGTCTCCGCGCGCGCGGCATCGAGATTGATCCCGGCATCAGTCAGAACCTGCGCCGCGATTCCCTTCTCTTCGCGGAGAAGACCAAGGAGAAGGTGCTCTGTCCCGACGTAGTTGTGCGCGAGGTCGCGGGCCTCAGCCATTGCAAGCTCGAGTACTTTCTTCGCGCGGGACGTATAAGGGAGGTCCGGACCGGTGGCAGCGGCAGCTTTGCCCTTCTTCACCGTGTCCTCGATTTTTTGCTGAATCTCGTCGAGGTCCACGCTCAGGTTCTGAAGGACCGCCGCGGCGACACCTTCGCCCTCGCGAATCAGGCCGAGCAGTATATGCTCGGTACCGACGTATTCATGACGGAGCCTCTCGGCTTCCTCTCTCGCCATCGCGAGGACCTTGCGAACACGTTCGGTGAAATTATAGCCGTTCATCGTGTAGACCCCGTATCGTCAGCGAGAATTCGTCGCACGTACTTCGCGCGCGCAAGATTCGCTTCGCTCGTTGTCAGCTCACGACCCTCGGCATGCGCCAAGTGGGCCGGCTGACTGAATATCAGGAGCTTGTTGAGGGTATATACACTCAGATCGCTAATCAGTTTCAGACCTACAGCAAGTCTGACACTGCTCAGATAGCTCATCACCTCGTCGAACGTGAGGCTTCGCGCGTAACGCAGCGTTCCATACGCGCGCCAGAGCTTGTCTTCGATAATATAAACCGCGTCTCTAAGCAATACTTTTCTTGCTTCTTCTTCACGTTCGATGACGTGAGTTACCACTCGCGTCAGGTATTCCAGCAGTTCCGGCTCGCTGCGTCCAAGCGTCGTCTGATTCGAAATCTGGAAGAAATTGCCGACGACCTCGCTTCCCTCTCCGTATAGGCCACGGTAGGTGAGACCGACCTGCTGAAGGCCAGACAGAACCTTTCCGATTTCCTTGGTGAGCACCAACCCCGGCAGGTGGATCAGGACGGATGCTCTGAGTCCGGTGCCCGCGTTTGTCGGGCACGCCGTGAGGTAGCCGAACTCTCGATGGAACGCGTAAGGAACCAGCTCTCCAAGCTCCGACTCGAGCGCTTCGACCGAATTGAATCCTTCGGCGATCCGCAGGCCCGACTCGAGCGACTGAAGCCGCACGTGATCTTCCTCGTTCACCATGATGCTCGTGCCACGCGAGACGTATACGGCAGACCCGCTGCGCACTGGCCGCTGCGGATCGAGCCCCGCGAGCTCCTTGCTCACGAGATGGCGTTCGTGAAGCAGGAGCCGATCCTCCGGAGCCATCTCATCTACCCGAAGCATCAGACCGTTGCGCATCCCGCCCATCGCCGTCATCGCCTGCTGAACCTGCGAAAGGATGCGAAGACGCTCACCGTCACGTGCCCGGCCGGCGAAAGCGTAGCCCTCGAGATTTCTCGCGAGCCGAATACGCGTCGAAATCACGATGTCCGGATTCGAGCCGGATGCGTCGAGCCAACCAACGCCGCCGTCCGGTAAGAGCGAAAGATCGAGCATCAGTCCATCCCTCTCAGCTTGTCGCGAATGTCGGCCGCGAGCTCGAACTGCTCAGACTCGACTGCGCGGCGAAGGCGATCGCGCAGCTCGTTCGCGGTTCCGCCATCAGGCATGTCGACGTTCGCCGGCGGCTCATAGCGGCGGCCAATGTGCTTCGAGTTGCCGTGAACCCTCCGGAGAAGATCGCGCATACTGTTCTCGAAAGCGTCGTAACAATGCGCGCATCCGAGACGGCCGGTGGATCTGAAGTCGCGGAATGTCGACGAGCAGAACGTGCAGCGAGACGCATCGCCCTGAGTGGCCTGCATGGCCTGATGAACGCTCTGGAGAAAATCGGTTATCTGCGGCTTCGGCGCGGACACAGTGGTTTCCACGCCGCGCTCTGCGGCGCAGCGCTCGCATAGGTGGAGGAGTCGCACACCCGATCCCTCAACCTCCGTCAGCTGAATTACAGCATCCCCTTCCTTGCACACATCGCAGATCATCCGATTCTACCGCCCCTCTATCCCGAAGACTCCACATTAATGGCGAAGCAACACACCTCTCCTTACGCTAACACTCAGACAATGGCGTCGGCTACTAAAGTTTCTCTGAGTTTTCCACCTTCCAGCAGAAGCACCCTGCTGGCACGGGCGGCAAGCAGCCGGTTGTGGGTGACCACGATCATGCCGATTTCGAGGTCGTTCACTACTTCCGTCAGCAGCTCATGCAGCATTTCGCCGTTAGCAAGATCGAGATTTCCCGACGGTTCATCGGCAAGCACGATTTTCGGATCCATGGCAAGAGCGCGAGCTACTGCGGTTCGCTGCTGCTCGCCACCCGACAGCTCGGACGGACGATGGTGCATCCGCGCGCTGAGTCCCACTCGCGCCAGCAGCTCCTGTGCGCGACTCCGAGCATCCGCGTCCGGCCTGCCCGATATCCGCATCGGCATCATCACGTTCTCCAGTGCCGAGAACTCTCGCAGCAGGTGATGAAACTGAAATACAAATCCAACCGACCGATTTCTCAACGAAGCAAGCAGATCTTCACTGAGACCATTGATGGGCTCTCCGCCGATCACCACGTAGCCGCGAGACGGTTTGTCCAGCGCGCCCAGGACGTGCAGCAGCGTGGATTTGCCGGCGCCGCTCGCGCCTACAATGGCGACCATCTCGCGGCGACTGATTGCCAGGTCAACGCCGCTGAGCACGTTGATCGCCCCGCCATCGCCGCCTACGTATGTCTTGTGAAGATCGTGCGCTTCGAGAACGGACATTCTATTCGTGCCTGATTGCGTCAATCGGATACAGGCGCGATGCCTGGATTGCCGGATACAGCGTGGCGAGCGCCGCGGTTACAACGCTGGCGAGAACAATCCACGCTACATCGGCAGGCTGCGTAGCGACCGGCAGGTGATCGATGAAGTAGATAGTCGGATCGAGAGGAATGAACTTGTACTTCTCGAGCGAGAACGCGCCGCCGAAACCGACGATCAATCCCAGAATTGTTCCGACGAGCCCGATGACGATCCCCTGTGCGAGGAAGACCCGTCGAATCGATTTCGCCGGCAGGCCCATGGCCTTGAGAATTCCTATCTCGCGCGTTTTGTCAGTCACGACCATCGTCAGTGTGCTGACGATGTTGAACGCGGCAACCATCACGATGAGCAGAAGGATCACGCCCATGCCGAGTTTCTCCAGCTTGAGCGCCTGGAAAAGCGAGCGATTCTGCTCCTGCCAGTCGACCGTTCGAAACGGCCATCCCAGGGCGGCCGTTACTCGCTCGGCGACCTTGTTAGCCTGCCATCGGTCGGTGGTCTTCACTTCGATGCCTGTGACACCGTCGCCGAGTGCGGCGAACTCCTGCGCGCGGTCGAGCGCGACGTAGACGTAGGCGTTGTCGTATTCGTACATGCCCGTTTCAACGATGCCCGTAACTTCAAATTGAAAATATCGCGGCACGAACTGGCCAGTCACTGCGTTTGGCTTGATGCCGGAAATCGAGACGAGATTGATCTTGTCCCCAGGCCAGGCGTTGTACCGCGACGCAACGAGTTTGCCCAGCACGACGCCTCGATGTTGTCCGTCGCTGCTGGCAAACCGAAAATCACCCGAGATCACGTGTTGCCGAATGGTTGTGACATCGGGCACTCCCCGCGCCTGCGGCTGAATTCCCGTGATGTACACTGCCCCGGCATAGTCATGCCCGGCATTCATCCCGCCTTCAACGAGGACGAATGGCGCGGCGCTGACGACGTCCTTCTGCTGTTTGACCTTCGTGAGAACGCTCTTCCAATCCGTGATCTTGAGATCCTCGCCGTAACTCAGAACGCGAATGTCAGGACTGCCGACCAGGATTTTTTCGCGTAGGTCACGTTGAAGGCCGTTCATCACTCCCATGATGAGTATCAGCGCCGATACGCCGACGAGCACGCCGCCGATTGCGATGACGCTGATCAGCGACAGCAGTCGTGATCCGCGACGGCTGCGGAGATAGCGCCATGCAATCGAGAGCTCGAGTCGGTTCATTCCGGTTTCATAGTAGGAAATAGTATCACATCGCGAATATTTGCTGTCTGGCTCAGGTACATCAGCAGCCTGTCCAACCCAATGCCAACCCCACCCATCGGCGGCATGCCGTACTCCATCGCTCGCAGATAGTCTTCATCTACACCAGAGGCCTCCAGATCACCCGCCGCCTTCAGCCGCGCAGAAGCTTCGAGACGGGCACGCTGGTCGATCGGATCGTTTAGCTCGCTGAATGCATTAGCCATTTCCTTGCCATTCACGAACAGCTCAAACCGCTCGGTAAGGCCCGGAGCGCCCCGCTTCGGCTTCGCCAACGGCGAAAGCTCGACCGGATAGTCGACGACAAACGTTGGCTCGATGAGCTTGGACTCTACGAATTCCTGGAATATCTCGTCGATGAGCTTGGGCCTGCTGAGTCCTTCGGGATGATGAACTCCCACTCTGCGTGCAAGCTCGCGCAACTCTGACTCGCCCAGGGCAATGACGTCCATTCCCGCTGCTCCGTTCAGCGACGGTACCCATTCGACTCGCTTGAAAGGTGCCTTCAGCACTGGCACCTTCTCACCGATTACAGGCAGCGCGCGCAGCGCGGCGGACACGTTCAGCATGAGTGTCTCAACGCGCCCCATCATCACGTCGTAATCTGCGAAGGCTTCGTAGAACTCGAGCATCGTGAATTCCGGAAGGTGCGTTCGGTCGATGCCTTCATTCCTGAAGTCGTGCCCGATCTCGTAGACTCGCTCGAAGCCGCCGACCACTAGGCGCTTGAGGTAGAG
>JBDSBT010000196.1:0-4143 GCA_039921425.1 Gemmatimonadaceae bacterium
TGTTTACGATAACACTCACTAGCGGCCTGCCGGCGGCTCGCTGGTCAATAGGCCATTTAGTCGACTGATCTTTCATCGAGGGTTGGCTCTCGAACGGTTAGCGTTAGCCTCATCCTTCGCAGCCCAAAGGTCCCCGAAGGTGATGAGATGAATGCTCAATTCCGCGAGAATTCCCGGAAGATCTGAATTCGTCAACGTCATCAAAAGATTGACCGTAGAAGCTGCCATTGAAATGCACTTCGCTGCCTTTCCGGTGCGGCAACCGATGTGTTGTCGCCCAAGTGGAGAATAGTGCATTCCGGCACTCAGGGGCGAAGTGAATGTGTTGATGTGAGTCCAAGTGAGTAGGGGGCCTTCTCATGCTGGTGTGGAACGCATCGTACTGACGATCGAGTTCCGCCTCCATCTTCTCGAGGTTGCTCAAATCAAAAAGTGGTCCGGCCTCGCACCTCGCCGCAAAATGCAGTCCCACGTCGAGGGCCGGATTTTCTGCAGCCAGCGCAGCCGCTTCGTCCACCCACGGCGTGTCGAGCGCTAAAACCCGGCAAACGAAAGCAAATCTCCGAGGACGCGGTCTGCCGCAAAGTATTCCCGTGCTACCGCAGTCGCGTGAGCACTCGCCAGGTGATAATTTCCTTCAATTTCCCGAATTGCCTCGGCTGCGTCGTCAAGAGTCTGAAACGCGTGTAAACCTGGGCCCGTCGGAAGATTGTCGCCAAAACCGGTATCCTGTTCGACCGCAGGGCGTCCAGCGGCAAGGTAGCAAGCAGCCCGATCGCTGAACCAGCCGCTGCGCAAGCGAACATTCATGTCCTTCGCCACCGTGAACTCGCCTCGGGACCCTCGCACGTAATCTCGATACCGCCACGGGTCAGCGGAAACGTGATTTGGATCAACAACACTCCAGCCGTGCCTCTCCAGCAGTTCGAGATCGCCTGGGACGCGGTCCACGTCCATGGCAAGCTCAAAATTCGGCAAGGTCACGGAAGGAAGCTCCAGGAAGCGACGCCATTCAGTGCTCTTTCGCCAGCTAAACGTCTCTCCGCGATACGTTGTGTCACGTCCAAACGAGTCCCATTTTCCTACCGTTGTGTAAGCGCGCCCCGGCCCCGCGGCACTCTCCCAGAATTCCATGGCCACGGGCTGACGGGTTTGATGCCATTTGTATCCGCCCGTAGGAAGGTCGGAGCCAGGCTTTCCAATATTTTCGCCGAACGTAAAGTGCAGGGAATGAGCATCAACGACCGCGCGAAGACTCGCATCTCCAGTCGCCAGTTTGAGCTGGGCATAGATGGGATCCGAGTCGATGTAGATCGATGCTCGGTTCGCAAACGGCTCACGAGAAAGCCGATTGACGGGTCCGAGGCTCACGAGGACGTCAGCTTTGGCCTTAAGTTGATCGACATAGTTTGCGCCTGGACCGTACCTCAGGCCCCGTTCCAGGTCGCAGAAAACCCAGCGGTCGCCGAATCCTACTTTACCAAAGAAGGCCGCTGTGGTCTCGATTCCGTAATCGTAAGTTCGCGCGAACTCGTTGTTGATCGGGTTGAAAGCGTAGCCGCAGTCCCAATCTCCCGTGTCCTCATAGAACCATACATCGTGGCCCAGTTCACGGAAGCCCGCCAGGTAATGCGCCATTTGCCACGCATATCCGCCGAGCGGGTAGCGCACGAGATATCCCGCAAAAATTATCGTTGCCATGCCGAGCGACGGAGATCGAAAACCACAAGCTGTTCGGTCGCAAGTACGCACTCGAAATTGTCATGCAGATGGCCCGCGAACCGACTGTAATCCTCGGTCCATCGAAACGCGGGCCACCCGACAACGAAATGACTCGCGCCAGATGCGCGCCGTGTACGCTCAAACTCTTCAGTCGCACTCGTGTCGTTCTCGGGCATTCCCCAGTATTCGCCACCGCGCTCGAGAAAAGGAAAAACAGTCCTGCCGCCGAGGTCTCGTTCGAGTCCCCACTGATCGTAGTCAAACACAATCACCGCGTCGCCAACTGCTATGAGACGTTCGATGTCGCTGACGGCTGATTGCAACCGATGGAAATAAGAGTTTCGCTTCCATGTCGAGCGATCGGCGTAGAGCTTTTGCCGTCCAGCATAGTCGCCAAGCAGGTCCCATTGGCGCTCGAATGACCTCATCCCGAGTTTCATGCGCTCATGGACGGGCATTCGCTTGTAATTATTCTTTTGATGAACCCGATAAAGGCCCTGCGGTGAAACGACGCGAGCTATGTTTCCGAACGCCGGCGCAAGCCCGCAGACGTATCCGTCAGCACTGATACGGTGCTCCGCCTCGGGTACGGGTGAAGCGATTTCCAGGAACCATCGTGAAAAAGCGTTTCCACTGGTCGGCGGGCTCAGCGTCGTCGATGGTCCAGACTTCAGCGTGAATTCTCGAAAATCTCCGACCGGGATCTTCGGGCGGAAACAGCAGCCCGGTGGACCTGAGATTCTCATCCGCGCGCCAGAGTGGCCAGTGAACCTTGCTGACTCCAGGCCGGAATTCCTTCATGATGCATTCGACCGCATCAGGCAGCAGTGCATCGTCAGCGTCGAGAAAAATGACGACCTCTCCACGTGACTTCGCAAACCCCGCGTTGAAGGCTGATCCCTGTCCGCCGTTCCTCTTCCAGACGGGAAGTATGCGGTCGCCGTACGACGTCATTACCTGACGGGAGTCATCCGTCGATCCGTCGTCGACGACGATCACTTCGATAGAATGATATTTCTGGTCGAGTGCGCTGTCGATCGCATCCCGGAGGAACCGGCCGTAATTATGGTTGTTGACGACGATGCTCACGAGCATGCGTGTGTCCTCACGCCAGACCCGCGCGCTGCATGAGGCTGTCAACCACTTTTTCGGCAGCGAAGTACTCGGAGGCGATCTCCGTTGCGACCCGTCTGCACGACGCATAGTCGGACTCGATGACGTCGATTGCCGCCAGCACATCGGCGATGCTCGAGAATCCGAACAACCCGTCGCCCGTTGGAAGAAACTTACTGAACCCCGTCTCTTCTGTTATCACAGGCCGGCCAGCCGCAAGGTAGCATGCGCTGCGATCGCTGAACCATCCCGTTCTCGGCCGCACGTATTGATCGCGCGCCACCGTAAACTCCGCGCGGGAATGTGCAATGAAGTTCTGGTACGCGTCGGCGTCGCCCGCAACGGCTGTTGCCGAAACGTGATTCCAGCCCTTTGCATCCATTGAAGAAGGCACGTACTCCGCTCCGTCAGCCGCAATCTGAAAGCCGACGGACGCGCGGCACGGCAGGTCGGCGAAACGCTCGAACTCGCGGCCTTTCTGCCAGTGGTAGAGCTCACCTTTATGCTCGATGGCGGGTACATGGCTCACCCACGTCGTCACTGTCGTGTAGCATCCCGCAGCTTCATTAGAAAGCATTCCCGGAGATGCCCAGAGATCGATGTCGATGGGCTGCCGGGTCGGAAGCCATTGAAACCCCGATTCAGGAATTCCACAATCAGGCTGACCGATATTCTCGCCAAAAGTAAAATGCGTGTCGTGAGCTCTAAGCCGTGCTGCTTCAACGGCGTCGCCGCCATTCACCCGAACCTGCGTAGCAAACGGATCGGATTCGATGTAAATGCGGCGCCTGCAAAGGAGCTGGTCTCCCTGTATGTGCTGCCCGGTCACATTCAGGAGAGCTTCGGAGTCGCGGTAGTGTTGCTTGAACTGCCTTTCGGTCAGCCCATAGCAACCGTTGACGTCCCACTTCCCGCGATATCCCCAGCGGCCCGAGAACCCATGGCGCTCAAACAACGACGCCACCGTGGTCACGTTTGATGTCGCGTCGCCTACCACATCTCCCACTCTCGAATCGTAGACCCAGCGGTCGCTGTCCTCGATGTAGTAGACGTCATACCCCAGCCGTTTGAGGCCGAGCATGTAATGCAGCACCTGGTAGAGAACGCCGGGTGTTGGAAGATAGAAAGCCATTCCGGTAACGATAATCCTGCCCCGTTTCTCCCGTGTCACAGTGCAGTCGTGCCCGACTCGGAAGATATCATCGAAGGCTCATCGCGATTGTCACCCCGTTGAGGGTATTGAAAGGCATTGAAGGCGCTGTAGCGACCACCCCTGGCGATCAGCTCGTCATGCGATCCCTGCTCGAC
>JBDSBT010000197.1:0-5112 GCA_039921425.1 Gemmatimonadaceae bacterium
GAAGCTGGCGATGAAGCGAGGGGCGAAGCCGTTGGCCTTCGTGGAGCCGGGGACCGACACGATGGTCTTCCCGTTGTCGTCGTTGCCGAAGATGCCATCAAAGAATTGAGAGCGGTCCTCGTTGAAGCGATAGTAGCGCAGCCCTCCAGTGAGGTCGAGCTGGTCCGTCACGCTTACCGTGCCTTCACCAAAGGCCGCCGCCTGGCTCAGATCGTACGCAAGGTCGGAGTAAAACAACTCGTCCCGCGCTGCACGAAGTCCAGCAGTGGGAATGCCGGATGCCGCCTCGAAGCCTGACACTTTCAGCCGCTGGTGGTAGTCCCGCTTGTTCTTGCTATAGAAACCACCGACGAGCCACTTCGCGCGTCCTCCGCCACCCGCAAGGCGCAGCTCCTGGGTGAACACCTTCGAGCCGGTCGCGTCGTCGAGAGGAGAGTTGAGCGTATAGACCTTTTCCGGAAGGCCGATGCTGCCACCGGTGATGCTCGAAGTCAGCGCGCCGGCGTCTCGCACAACGAGAATGTCGCGGTGCGTGTACGAGCTGACCGATGTGAGACTCATCCCGTTCATGTCGTATCGCGCGTTCACATCCCCGATCACGAAGTCGTCGGTGAAGGGCTCGGGTATCTGGGTGAACTGACTGCGGCCGCCCAATGTAACCTTGGGGCGCGAGGACGTGTAGGGATTCGCGAGAATGTTGAACGTGTCTGTGCGGTTCCACCCGTCCATCCGCACTGTCTGGAAGACAACGCGGGGCGTTATGCTGAGGCGGTCGGTGGGAGCGTAGCGAAGAGCAGCGCGAACGCCGGTACGCGTCCCGGAATTGACGTCGTTGTTGACCTTGAGGCTGGGCTGCACCGCGTCGGCGAAACCAGCAAGCTGGTTGTGATAGACAACAAGTCGGCCCGCAGCGTTATCGCCGACGGGCAGGTTGGCGCCGAGCTTGATGTCGGCGCCCCCATTGCCGCCCGTTATCAAGTTCCCGCCCAACTCGCCGAACGTACTGTGGACGCCCACTTCCGGTTGATTGGTGATGTAACGAACCGTGCCGGCGAGAGAGCCGGCGCCGAACAGAGTTCCCTGGGGACCTCGGAGCACCTCGACACGCGAAAGATCGAACAGGTCGAGATCCGGCGTGAACAGCGAGAGTGATATGGGCGAGTCATCGAGGTAGGCGCCGACCTGTTCCTTGACGCCGGGTTGATCGCGGGCAATCTGCCCGGACGATGCCCCGCGAATGGCAACCTGGCTTTGGCCCGGTCCGAGATTCTGCACAGTCAACCCGACCACGTTTGTCGCGACGTCCTCCATGTTCTCGGCGCCGCGCTCGCGCAACACCCTCGCGGTGGGCGCTGCGATCGAGAAGGGTACGTCCTGCAGCTCCTGCTCGCGGAGCGTTGCCGTGACGACGACCGCCTGCAACGGCAGCGGTTCCAGCACAATGTCGACCGATGCGTCGCCGGCGACCTGCACCCCGGAAGGGGCCGCCCTGCGGTAACCGACTAGCGACGCTGTAACAGTGTACCCTCCCGGAGCAAGACCGGATATTGCGTACGCCCCGTCGGCAGATGCAGCCGTGGTTCGAGTGGCGCCCGTTGCGCTGTTGGTAGCGGTGACCTTCGCTGACTGAAGTGTCGCGCCTGAAGCGCTGCGTACTACCCCAGTGATCCGGCTGGTAGGGGTCTGCGCGTGTGCCAGAGTGCCGCACAGGGCAGTCGCCAGCGACAGGATGGTCAAACACCGACTTCCAAGACAAAGCATGGAACCCCCTTAAAAAAAATGGGCCGCAAAGTGTCAATCTGAGTGCCCTTTCATAAGCGACTTGGGGCAGATTGTCAATATTCTGCGCGTGCCGGGGCTCCGAGGAAAAATATGGCGCAATCGTCTTTAGACGCGACCTTTGCAGAGCTGCGACTCAATGGTGGCAAAGCCAGCGTATCGGCAGCGGCGTTTCGCCGTGTCGTCGCCTGCCAAACGTAAATCGTGCACGCTGCTTTCCGGTCAATCACGAGATTGGATCCGTCCCGCGCTGTCCCTGGCGGTGTCATCGAGCAGCAGGTCTCGGCTGAACCATCGGCCGCGCATCATCAACGCACATGACCTGGCCCATCTGTCTCACAATCGCGATGAAGCGCGGCTCCTTCTTCAGCAGAGCAAACGTCGGATCGCAGCCGAGCGCCGCTGTTGTCACGTAAAACGACCGCTGTTTCGCCGCCGACTCGAGCGCACCAAGCGCCGCGTCACGATTGCCGAGCGCGAGGTAGGCGCTCGCGAGATCGGCATTTCGTGAGCTGCCCGTCACCAGCTTGTTTACATCGTCGAACGCCTTCTGCGCTTCGGTCCATCTACCCGTTATTGCGTATCTCCAGACGTGAGACGCGCGGACGCCGGGAACCGAGGGACCGGTCCTGTATGCATGGTCCCACGCCCACTCGGCGCTGTCTGTCTTTCCCATTTCAGTGTATGCGACTGCGGCGAGCACATACGTAGACTCGATTGTGGAATCCAGTTTCACGACTTGATGAAACGCTGAAATCGCGTCCGCCCATTTGTGCGCAATCAGATATGAGAACTGCAGATCGCTGAATGCAACGGCAGATAATGGATCGAGCTGTATTGCGATCCGGCCTTCACGAATCGCGTCGTCCGCTCTCGCCTGAAAAACGAGGTTGAACCCGCGCCACTGATGACCGGTCGCATTTCCCGGATCCATCTCGAGCGCCGCCGCGAACTGCTGCTCGGCCTCGGCCGATCGACCAAGTCCGGTAAGTGTGCTTGCGAGTGCGATGCGCCCTGCTACCAGCGAGGGGTCAAGCTCGATCGCGCGCCGTGCGCTTGCTTCAGCCTGCTGGAGGGCAGTGTTGTCTGCCTGTGTCCAGCCGGGAAGGACGCTGTAAACCATCGCCCGGCCGGCATGGGCTCGCGCGAAAGTTGGATCGCGCGCGAGGGCCTGGTCGAAATACTGAATGGCCTGCTTCATGTTTTCGCCGCCGCGTTTCGCAAACAGATACTCGCCTTTCAAGTAGAGATCGTAAGCAGCGAGGTCGTCAGTGCCGCGCAGCGCATGCACGTCTGTCTTTGCGGCTGGCTTGAGACTCGCCTGCAACCGACTGGCGACACCGCGCGCAAGATTCTCCTCCACCTGAAACACGTTCGTGTAAGCGGTGTCATAACGCTCGGCGAACATCTGCGATCCGTCTGACGTTCTATCGACATGGGCCGAGACGAGAAGGCGCTCGCCGATTCGACGCACGCTTCCCATCAGGACGACGTCAACGTTCAACGCTTTCCCAATTTCCTGCGGTGTCGCATGCTTGCCTGCGAACGCGGCCGCGGAAGTTCTCGCCATCACGCGAAGTCCGGGAATGCTCGAGAGAGCGGTCGCCATCTCGTCCGCCATTCCATCGGCGAAGTACACCATGCTCGTGTCATTGCTGAGATTCTCGAACGGAATCACGGCGATCGAGCTCGGCGCGTCAGTCGTGGTCACCCGCGGCCGTCCGAACGAGAACCAGCCGACGGCGGCGACCAACAGAAATGCAGCAACTGCACCGCCTATCCACTTGGGAAAGCCCCCTGATTTTCTTACGTGAGGTGGAGTATCAGTGGGGGTAATTCCTGACGATGCAGTGGCGAACGGCTCAAGTGCAGCGTGAAGCTGAGACGCACTCTGCCAGCGATCTGCGGGACGCTTCTCCAGGCATCGCATGATTGCCGTCTCGAGCGCCGCTGGAACTCCCGGACGATAGCGTGAAAGAGGATCCGGCGTCTGAGTGACCTGCGCCGCAAGAATCTGCTGCGAAGTTGCACCGGTGAACGGAGTTCGCCCGCTGAGCATCTCGTACGCCATCACTCCAACAGAGTAGATGTCGCTGCGATGATCGATGCCAGGATCGGCCGCCGCCTGCTCGGGCGACATATACGCGGGCGTGCCCACCGCAAGACCGACGCTCGTTACGCCGCTTCCGCCTGCGGATGCTTCACTGACTGCCTTCGCCACACCAAAATCCGCGACAAGCGCGTGACGACCCGACATCATCACGTTGTCCGGCTTGATGTCGCGATGGACTACTCCGTGCTCGTGTGCATGCGAGAGCGCATCTACGACTTCCGCAAGCAGACGCACCGCTTCGTGTATCGGCAGCTCTCCCTCGCGCGAGAGACGCCCCCGCAGCGACTGGCCCGACACGTACGGCATTACATAAAAGAGAAATCCGTTCGACGTGCCTGAATCGAGGAGAGTTAGAATGTTCGGATGCTGGAGCTGTGCGGCGATCTCGATTTCACGGAGAAACCTCGCAGCGCCGATCGATGCAGCGATGTCCTCGCGCAGCACCTTGATCGCCACATTTCGATGATGCTTCAGGTCCTCGGCCAGATAGACCGTGGCCATACCGCCCGAGCCAAGCTCGCGTTCTATGCGATAACGATCGGAGAGGGACGATTGGAGTCTTTTGGCGACGTCAGTCATGAGTGGGGATAGACTGCGGGAGGTCGTCGTTTATCGCAAGGCAAGAATTGCGTATCCGACGACCTATCTCGATTGACTGGCTTTGGGTAACGGACTGGACAGATGGGGTAACGGATCAGGGACGGGGATTGCGGACACAATTTGGGTGAACTAAGGACAACGATTTTGGGGACAATAGACCACGGAGTCTTTGATCAACCCGTCACCCGTAGTTCCCCACAAAAACCAAAGAGCCAATATCTCGAGCCTGAAAACCTGTTCCGTTTCTAATCCGTTCCCCCATCTGTCCAGTCCGTTACCTGAAGCCAGTCGATCGAGATAGCTCAGAGGATCCGAAATGACACGCCACCGCGCGACAACCATATCTTGAACCGATGAGACGCACGACTCTCGGCCTGGCAACGCTGCTGATCGGCGGATGCGCTTTCCGGCAAGCGGCACCACCACCGGCGCCTGATACGGGAACCGGTCAGCTCGTCCCCGAATCGATCTCCGACGAAGACGAGTCCTACTTCCTCGACCATCAACTCATGGTCCCGGTGGACGGTGTCACGCCAGCGCAACTCAGAGATACTTTCAATGAAGCAAGAGACGTCGGACGAACTCACCGCGCGACAGACATCCTCGCACCACGCGGAACC
>JBDSBT010000198.1:0-18542 GCA_039921425.1 Gemmatimonadaceae bacterium
CTTCGCGGTAATGACTCGTGACATCGAGACAGCCCGGTCGCTCGCGACGATCTCTCCCGAAGCTGCGATCCTGTTGGCGAGCATTGCGCGGCCGATCGTGCTCGCGCCGGCAATCGTTGAGCTCGACAGCGTGGCTCCCGGCAATGATTCAATCGGGATCATGCTTCCATACACCCCGTTGCATTACCTTCTGTTCGCCAACGGCGCGCCGGATGCGCTCGTGATGACCAGCGGCAACCGATCTAGCGAGCCAATCGCCTACGAGGATGATGACGCCATCACTCGGCTCGATGGTATCGCCGATGCGTTTCTCATCGGTGAGCGCCCGATTGCCCGCCGAGTGGAAGACTCCGTCGCGCGTGTTGGGGCCATGGGACTCGTCATCCTGAGACGGAGTCGCGGTTACGCGCCTGGCGCCGTGACGACACTGCCCGTCACGAAACCCATTCTCGCCGTCGGCGCAGATTTGAAGAGCGCTGTCACTCTGGTCGTGGACGGACAGGCTTTCGTGAGCCAGCACCTTGGTGATCTGGATGACTATTCGGCTTACCGGGCGTTCGAGGATACGGTCGGTGATCTCCTTTCAATGTACAACGTCCGTCACGAGGATCTCGTCGTCGTGAGTGACCTGCACCCGCAGTACCGATCCACGGCGTACGCAAAGAAACTTCACGCTGCGTCGATGTTCCCCGTTCAACACCATCGCGCACACGTCGCCTCAGTGCTCGCCGAACGAAGCGAATGGACACGCCGTGTGGTAGGCGTTGCGTTGGACGGAACCGGATTCGGTGACGACGGAACGATCTGGGGCGGAGAATTGTTCGTCGGCAATGTGGCGAAAGGGTTTGACCGAATTGGTCATCTGCGTAAGGCGAAACTCGCTGGAGGAGATGCGGCCGCCCACCACCCGGTTCAGGCGGCCGCTGGATTTCTTCAGCAGCTTGATTCGCTACCCGATTTCGAATTGCCGCCATTCGGCTTTCCACCACGATATCGAAAAACTCTTCAGCTTCTCGACAGCGGCACACGAGTCTTCGAGACGACGTCCGCGGGTAGGTTGTTCGATACGGTGGCTGCGTTGCTGGGGTTTACGCGAGAGATCACGTTCGAAGGTCAGGCGGCGATCTGGCTCGAACAACTCGCGCGCAAGTCAGTCGTTACTGAGGCGTATGAGTTTCCGTTCGTGGATGGCGAGCTCGATTTTCGGCCACTGCTGACATCTGTGATCAACGAGCGTGCCAGCGGTCGAAACACGTCCGACATCGCGCGAGTATTTCACACCGGCCTTGCACGCGGCACGTGTGCAGCACTCGCGACTTCCTGCGCGATTCATGGAACAGACACTGTCGTAGCATCCGGCGGAGTATTTCAAAACGAACTACTGCTTCAGGATCTCAACAACCTGCTCTCCGAGCGAAAACTGTCTCTATGGACCAACCATCTGGTTCCTCCCAACGACGGCGGAATCAGCCTCGGCCAGGCTGCACTTGCTGCTTTTCATCATGCATGAACTGTCGATTGCGATCAGCCTCGTCGAAATCGCCGAAGAAGAGGCCGAGCGACTTGGAGGCAAGGTCATCGCGGTGCACCTGAAACTCGGACCGATGGCAGGTGTCGTGAAAGATGCGCTGCTCTTCTCCTACGAAATCGCATGTCAGGAAACGGCGCTCGAGGGATCTCGGCTCGTGATAGAGGATACTCCGCTCATCGTATTCTGTCCGCAATGCAGGACAAACCGCGTTCTCGGTTCGCCACAGCTTCTGCGGTGTTTCGAATGCGGCACACCGACGCCGGAAGTTGTTGGCGGCCGCGAATTACAAATGGTTGCAATGGAGGTAGAGGATGCGGCATGAACCGCGGCTCGTTGAGGTGCGACGTAATGTTCTGAAGCAGAACGACGTTCTTGCGAGAGAGCTCCGCGAGCGTTTTCGAGAAGCGGGCGTGTTCGTCGTCAGTCTCGTATCGAGCCCCGGATCTGGCAAGACGATGTTGCTCGAACGGACACTTACTCTTCTCCGCGAGCGTCATAGCGTGGCCGCACTCGTGGGCGATCTTGCTACCGAGAACGATGCGGCCCGACTGGCCAGGAGCGAAGCACCCGTCAGACAGATTACGACGGGAACGACGTGCCACCTCGAAGCGACGATGGTTGAGCGTGCGCTCGAAGGATGGAACCTCGCCGAACTGGACATTCTGTTCATCGAAAATGTCGGCAATCTGGTCTGCCCGGCTTCGTATGACCTGGGCGAATCGCTCCGCTTCGTTGTGCTCTCCGTGACAGAAGGCGAGGACAAGCCGCTGAAGTATCCGACGATCTTCAACAGTGCCGATGTCGCCATGATAACGAAGATGGATCTGGCGGCCGCAACGGAGTTCTCGTGGGAGACAGCCGAGCGAAACATTCAGGCCGTGAGGCCGGGAATGCAGATGATTGGCGTTTCAGCAAAGACAGGAGAAGGGATGCCTGAGTACGTAGCGTTCCTCGAAGCCCAGCTTGCCGAGGCACGGGCGGGCGCCGCGTGACGAACTTCATAGCGCTAATGGTTCTCGGTTTCTTCCTCGGCATGAGGCACGCGACCGATCCCGATCACGTCATCGCTGTCACGACAATCGTCACGCGCGAAAAGTCTCCGTCGAGTGCCACGCTGATTGGGGCCGCGTGGGGAGTCGGCCACACGCTTACGATTCTGGTTGTAGGTGGCGGGATGATTCTGTTCGGATGGGTGATTCCGCCGAGGATTGGCTTGTCCATGGAATTCTCGGTTGGGATCATGCTTGTCGTGCTGGGCGTGATCAACCTCGCCGGCGTGTTGCCACGTCTTGTGCGCGGCTCGTCAATCGGTGGAGCTGGCGCAAGGCATTCACATCCCCACAGTCACGGCGACTACGTTCACAACCACGTTCACACGCACGAGCCGGACGCACATCCCCACGCTCTTGATCGCACTCCTTTGAGCAGGCTCGACAGGCGTTTCGGTCCTCTTGGCGCTTACAAGCTCATGCGGCCCCTCATCGTCGGCGTCGTGCACGGCCTCGCGGGCTCGGCAGCCGTTGCGCTGATCGTGCTGGCGACGGTTAGCAATCCGCGCTGGGCGATCTGGTACCTTTTGCTTTTCGGAATCGGGACGATTGCCGGAATGATGGTCACGACCGCTGCAATCGTGTTCCCGTTTACGCGCAACCCAGCGAGGCTCGCGCGTTTCGAGGGGGGATTAAAAATCGCGTCGGGCGTCGTGAGCCTCGCGTTCGGGCTGTTCGTTGCCTATCGAATCGGATTTGGGCACGGACTGTTCACCGCATCGCCTGACTGGACGCCTCAGTAGTAGGCGTGCGACATTCGAGGGCTTTCATTCCCAAAAAATCCCTCATATGCACAGCGTGAACACGACTCCTCGCATCAGCGGCGTTCTCTCTCCTGTGGTCACTCCGTTCAAGGCCGATCTGTCGCCCGATGCCAAGCGACTCGTCAGGCATTGTCAGTGGCTCACCTCCCAGAATGTCGGCCTGGCGGTATTCGGAACAAATTCAGAGGGTAACTCGCTTTCGGTCCCCGAAAAGATGGAGTTGTTGACTCAGCTTGCAGACGCCGGAATCGACCCAACCCGGATGATGCCGGGCACAGGAAATTGCGCTGTGCCTGACACGGTGCAGCTCACCGCGCATGCTGTAGGTCTCGGATGTGCCGGAGTCCTGATGCTGCCGCCCTTCTACTACAAGGGAGTAAGCGACGAAGGTCTTTTCAGGCACTTCGCCGAAGTGATAGAGCGCGTTGGCGACGACCGCCTGCGGATCTATCTCTACCATATTCCGCCCGTAGCTCAGGTCGGAATAACTGTTCCGTTGATCGAGCGACTGTTGAAGGCGTATCCGGCTGCCATCGCTGGAATCAAGGATTCGTCCGGCGACTGGGACAACACTAAGGCGTACCTCGACAGTTTCGCCAAAGACGGGTTCGATGTCTTCACCGGCAGTGAGTCCTTTCTCCTTCAGGGAATGCGCAACGGCGGTGCCGGCTGTATCAGTGCCACTGCCAACGTGAACCCGCGGGCGATCTCGCAACTTTTCGCGACGTGGTCGGCGCCGGATTCAGACGTGCAGCAGGCAGGCCTCAATGAGATCCGTGACATCTTTGCGAAATACCCGATGATCCCTGCGCTCAAGGCGACGATCGCCCGTCACAGCGGAAATGCGTCGTGGGCCAAGTTACGCCCGCCGCTGGTGGAGCTTACGAGCGACCAGGACGCTTCGCTGGCCCGTGAGCTCGACACAGCGGGGTTCACAATGCCGGGTGTTGCGTGACGCGGCATCGTTGCGCGATGCGGAATCGTTGCAAATACAAGCTCCGGCCTCCGGCCGGGTGCACGGATAGGACGAATGCAACGGATCAGAAACGGGAGTACGTAACTACATCTTTATGTTTTTACAGCAAAAACAGAACGTCATCCGACGAGCGAGATACTTATCTGCGCGAGTCTTCTCGACCCGTCCCTGATCCGTAAAATCCGTCCGATCCGTGTATCGGCCACAGGCCGTGGCCGCATTCAATGAAGTCTCGCGGAAACGGAACTCCAATCTTCAAGGCCGTCGCCGATTTCGATGAAGTCTCGATGGAACGAAGGGTCAATCAAAAAAAGGCTCCGCCGGCAATCTCTCGCCGAAGGAGCCAGTTGTTAATCAGCGGGTCTTAGCCGCCGATCCGAATATTCACCACTCTGTCGCCACCACCCTGCGCCAGCGAGTGAACATTGAGGCTGATGTAATCGCCCGTCTTCAACTTGCTCAACACCGCCTGGAGGTCCGCGGTGGATCGAATAGCTTTTCTCGGCACAGGATAGAGCACCTCGAAGATCACGTCCTGCGGCGCAGACTTTCCGTCGCCCAGCTTTCTATATGATGGTCCGAGCGCGACCACATCCGTGACCAGCAAGCCGCGACGGTTTTCCGCCAGAGACGCCCGCGACGCGAGCTCCGCTGGAACGAGTTGTAGCGACACTCCAAGCTCGCTGCTTGCCAGTCCCGCCACGGCCGCCGGCGCCGACGAGCCCGAGGAGACGGGTTTGACAACCGCGGTTTCACTGAGCTCTGTCAACTTGACGCTGACGCTCTTCTTCTGCCCATAGCGCATCACGTCGAGCTGAACATTTTCACCTGGCTGATGATTGCGGACGATTCTCTGGAGCCCGCTCACGCGATCCACCTGGTGACCGTCGGCACTGATAATGATGTCGCCGGCCTGCATTCCCGCTCGCTCAGCGCCGCTTCCCGGATTAAATCCGTCAACCTTCACGCCGCGGATTTCCTTCATTCCAGCGACAGCGGCATCCTCCGGCGTGACTTCGCGAATCTGAATGCCAAGTACGCCGACTCTCACCCTTCCGTGAGCGATGATGTCGTCCATCACCTTCTTCGCGAGCGTGATTGGGATAGCAAATCCGTACCCGGCGTTCACGCCGGTCGGACTTGCTATCGCGCTTGTGATACCGATCACTTCGCCACGCTGGTTTACGAGTGGTCCGCCAGAATTGCCGGGATTGATCGCGGCATCAGTCTGGATCAGGTCGCTGATGGAGTAGTTGTTATCTCCGCGACGGCTGAGCAGGCCGGGAAGGCTGCGGCCTTTCGCGCTGATGATGCCAGCGGTGACCGTGAAGTCGAAGCCGAGGGGATTGCCGATTGCAAGAACCCACTCTCCGACGCGGCTCTTGTTGTCGTCGCCAAGAGGTAGCGTCGGAAAATTGTTTCCCTCGATCTTGATGACGGCGATGTCAGTCGTAGGGTCATTTCCGACTACGCGCGCCTTGTAAACCCGATTGTCGAGCATTTGCACATTTACGCGATCGCCGACTGTCGTGCGATCGTCCTGCGTGACGACATGATTATTGGTGAGGATGTAGCCGTCCTTGGTGACAAGGAAGCCGGTTCCACCCTGACTCTGCACTTGCGGAGCCTGTTGCTGCTGCTGCTGGTTGAAGAAATCCTCAAAACCCGGCGGCAATCCCTGAATCTGCTGCCGCGTTCGACCGCTTGGGCGGCTTTCAACCGAGATTGCAACGACTCCTGGTGTCACGTGGTCAGCAATCTCTACGAAAGCGTTGCTCGCCTGTACGAGAGGCGCAACCGTGCCCGCGTCAGGACGACTCTGCGCGAACCCAAGCTTGGAAAGGTTAAGTCCGCCGGACGCGATGATCAGCCCGCCAAGGAAAGCGACGAAGACCGCCACTCCCCATCGGGCCCGCGATGAAAGTGAAGCCATAAAGCCTGAAACCCTCTGTGTGGAAATTCCCTTTAAACTAAGACACCGGCCGCCCCCTGTAGGTTGCGGGCGGTGCCCACTTCAGTTGCTACTTCTTTTCGTCAACGATTTCGTAGTCTGCCTCGACAACGTCATCGGCAGGTGGTGCGGCCTCGCCGTCAGTCGGCGGAACGCCATTGCCGGCTTCGGCCGGCTGGCTTGCCTGCGACTCCTCGGCCTGCTGTTGGTAGAACGACTGGCCGGCCTCGCTGAACACTTTCGTCAGCTCTTCCTGCGCCGAGCGAACCTCCGCCATGTCATCGCCGCGAAGCGCCTTGCGCGCCCGCTCAATCGAAGAGTCGACACGACCCTTCACATCGGGATTCACTTTGTCGCCCCACTCCTTCAAGTTCTTTTCCACTTCGTAGGTCATGGAATCGAGACGGTTGCGCGCATCGATATTTTCACGCGCTTCCTTGTCCGACGCCGCATTCTTCTCGGCGTCCTTAACCATGCGATCGATCTCGCTGTCGGACAATCCGCTCGATGCCTCGATACGGATCTTCTGCTCTTTTCCGGTGGCCTTGTCCTTCGCCGTCACGTGCAGAATGCCGTTGGCGTCGATATCGAAGGTCACCTCGACCTGCGGCAGTCCGCGCGGTGCCGGCGGAATACCCGTGAGCTGGAACTTGCCGATGGTCTTGTTGTAGGTAGCGAGCTCACGTTCTCCCTGAAGAACGTGGATTTCGACCGTGGTCTGATTGTCATCGGCCGTTGAGAACGTTTCGCTCTTTTTCGTGGGAATGGTCGTGTTTCGCGGAATGAGTACGGTGGTGACTCCGCCGAGCGTCTCGATTCCGAGCGAAAGCGGCGTGACGTCGAGCAGCAGCACGTCTTTCTGCTCGCCAGTAAGGACTGCACCCTGCACCGCTGCGCCGATCGCGACTACTTCGTCGGGATTGACGCCCTTGTTCGGATCCTTGCCGAAGAACTTCTTCACGATTTCCTGAATTTTCGGAATTCGCGTCGATCCACCCACGAGAAGGATCTCATCGATCTCGTCCGGCTTGATGCCTGCGTCCTTCAGGGCCTGTTCCATTGGCGGAATCGTACGCTGGATGAGATCGTCAACGAGCTGCTCGAACTTCGCTCTGGTGAGCTGATAGTTGAGGTGCTTCGGGCCGCTCTGGTCTGCCGTAATGAACGGGAGATTGATGTCGGTCGTCTGCGTCGTCGACAACTCCATCTTCGCCTTCTCGCCGGCTTCCTTGAGGCGCTGAAGCGCCATCGGGTCCTTGGAAAGGTCGATCGCCTGGTCTTTCTTGAATTCGGTGACGAGCCAGTCGATCACGCGCTGGTCAAAGTCGTCTCCGCCGAGGTGTGTGTCACCGTTCGTCGACTTCACTTCGAACTGGCGTGAGCCTTCAACGTCGTACAGCTCTAGAACGGAGATGTCGTAGGTACCACCACCGAGATCGAACACTGCGACCTTCTCGTCCTTCTTCTTGTCGAGCCCGTAAGCGAGCGCTGCGGCGGTCGGCTCGTTGATGATTCGGAGTACGTCGAGCCCAGCGATCTTGCCGGCATCCTTTGTTGCCTGGCGCTGCGAATCGTTGAAGTAGGCCGGAACCGTAACCACGGCCTTCTCGACCTTGTAGCCGAGGTAGTCTTCGGCGGTCTGCTTCATCTTCTGAAGGATCATGGCGGAGACTTCCGGGGCGGTGAAACGCTTGCCCTGGACTTCGACAGTTGCGACGTCATTGGCGCCCGCGAGGACCTTATAAGGAACGCGACCGGCCTCTTCAGTCACTTCGCTCATCTTGCGGCCCATGAAGCGCTTGATGGAGAAAACGGTGTTCGTTGGATTTGTAACTGCCTGGCGCTTGGCAATCTGGCCGACGAGTCTCTCGCCGTCCTTGGTGAAGCCGACGACCGACGGGGTCGTCCGACCACCTTCGGCGTTGGGGATTACGACCGGGTCACCGCCTTCCATCACCGCGACAACGGAGTTGGTGGTGCCGAGGTCAATACCAATAACTTTGTCTGCCATATGAGCCTCTTAATTAGTTATGCTTGGGAATTGCGTCTAGTGATGGGCAAGCACCGAGCCGTAAATCCCTGCCAAAACGGCTGATGCCATTGAAGGCAATCCCCCCAATCCTGTTTGCGACAATGGAGTCAGTGAGCAGTTGATCCCTCTAAGCGACGACCACAAATGTCTGCGGACGCCCGTGATGACCTATGCCATCATTGCGGTCAATTTCCTGGTCTGGTTCTTCGTGCAGGGTGCCGGGTTCAATGAATCGAGCTTGGCGGCAAGCGTCTGTAACCTCGGAATGGTCCCGGGGGAGCTGACCCATTTGGCTCGACTGGGGACTGCAGTTCCCCTTGGCGACCGGCTCGCCTGTGTGGTCGACAACGAGAGGATCAACATCCTCACGCCCATCATCTCCATGTTTCTTCACGGAAGCTGGAGCCACATCCTCGGCAACATGCTGTTCTTCTGGGTGTTCGGGAACAACATCGAAGACAGCATGGGACACGTCAGGTTCGTCGTCTTCTATGTCGTGTGCGGACTGGCGGCAGCGGGCGCTCACATTTTCATTCAGCCGGCTTCTCCGGTTCCGACGGTGGGTGCTTCAGGCGCCATCTCCGGGATACTTGGGGCATATCTGGTTCTCTACCCGAAAGTGAGGGTGAGAATGCTGTTCATCATTTTCATCGCTCGTGTCAGGGCATGGATTGTGTTGTTGTGGTGGTTTTTCTGGCAGCTGATCAGCGCCTTGCCACAGTTGTCAACGATGAGGCCTGAGGTGTCGAGTGGAGTAGCGGTCTGGGCGCACGTTGGGGGCTTTGTCACCGGTCTGTTACTGGTGAAGTTATTTGAGGACCCGCGTTTGGTAGCTCGGCGAAGCCTACCGGGGTAAATTCAGGCACGCGGCTTCACCCCAGCCTCATAATTACAGGGAGCAAAATCTTGCAACTCATTCCACGCGACGCTCAGTTCTACGACATCTTTGCCCAGGTTGCGGGAAGGCTGTCCGGCTCGGCGAGCCTGTTGCACGAGTTGTTCAAGGAGCCGGCGAAGCTCGAGCAGCACGTTGCCTCGATTAAAAAGCTGGAGCACGAGGCCGACAACCTCACTCACGAAACCATCGACCGGATCAATCGAACCTTTGTCACTCCTTTCGATCGCGAAGACATTCATACGCTGGCCGGAAAGCTCGATGACGTAGTGGATCTCATTGACGGCTGCGCCCGTCGGGCGTCGATTTTTCACCTTCGCGATTCGCGGCAACATGCCGTGCTGTTGTCGGAGGTGCTCCTCAGGTCAGCGCGTTGCGTCGAAGAGACCGTGAAGCAGATGAAAGATCCGAAGGCCGTCAGCACGGGGAACCGGCAGCTCAAGCTTCTCGAGGAGGAGGGTGACGCGCTCTATCACGAAGCGATGGAGAACCTGTTCTCGTCCACACCGGATGCGATCGAAGTCATCAAATGGAAAGAGCTTTACGACAAGATCGAAGACGCCGTGGATCAATGCGAGGATGTGGGCAACGTGCTCCAGAGTATCTCACTGAAGAACGCCTGACGTCGTGGTCTACTACATCGCTGCGATTGTCGTCGTAGCATTCATATTCGATTTCATCAACGGGTTTCACGACTCAGCGAATTCAATCGCCACAATAGTTGGAACCCGGGTGTTGAGTCCGGTTGCCGCGGTCATCTGGGCGGCATGCTTTAATTTCGCGGCGGTATTTACTATCGGCACCGCCGTCGCCAAGGCAGTCTCGAAGGGGATGATCGATGGGAATATCGTGACCCCCGAAGTAGTCCTCGGCGGGCTCATCGGCGCCATCATCTGGAACCTCATCACGTGGTTTTACGGAATTCCTTCGAGTTCATCCCACGCCTTGATCGGCGGATATGCGGGCGCCGCGATTGCCCGTGCCGGATGGGCTGCCATCGAGTGGGGAACGAAGTGGATCCAGACGCTGTCCTTCATCGTCATATCGCCGCTTGTTGGATTGACCGCCGGGTTCCTTTTGATGGTCATTGTGTACTGGCTTTTCCAGAAGATGGCGCCGGGCCGCGTCGACCGTTTTTTCAGAGTCGCGCAGCTGATCAGTTCGGGCGCACTTTCACTGGCTCACGGCGGCAACGACGCGCAGAAGACGATGGGCATCATCGTGAGCCTGCTGATTTCCGTGAAGCCCATGATGGCGACGCAGACCGGCATATGGCATAATCTCTATCTTGCCGGCGATGGCGTGCCTCTCTGGGTGGAGATGACGGCGTATACCGCGATCTCGCTGGGAACGCTGTTTGGTGGATGGAGAATTGTCCACACGATGGGTTCACGAATCACCAGGCTGCGTCCGGTCGGCGGTTTCTGCGCAGAGACCGGAGGAGCGCTCGCGATCACGCTTGCCACTCACTACGGAATTCCGGTGAGCACGACGCACACCATCACGGGTTCCATTGTCGGAGTCGGAGCCACGAATCGCCTGTCGGCCGTGCGTTGGGGACTCGCTCGGCGTATCGTATGGGCATGGCTCATTACCATTCCCGCGTCGGGCATCATGGCCGCGCTGGCCTACTACGCTCTGAGCGCGATTATTTCACGGTAGACTCTCGTGCCCTTTGATTCCTCGCTGTTCATAAACCGCGAGCTCGGCTGGCTCGAGTTCAACGCGCGGGTTCTGCACGAAGCGTTCGACACACGCAACAGACTCCTGGAGCGGCTGAAGTTCATCTCGATCTTCAGTACGAACCTGGACGAGTTCTACATGGTGCGAGTGGCAGGCATACGCCGCCAGATCGCCGCTGGGATGGCGGCTTCGTCGCCGGATTGCATGGCACCACAACCGCAGCTCGAGGCGATTCACAAGCGCGTCGCCGAGCTCATCGGACTGGAGCGCAGCTGCCTGCACGACGATTTGCTGCCTGCGCTGGCCGAGTTCGGCGTCAGGCTGCTGACGATGGATGAGTTGTCGTCCGAACAATGGCAGACAGTGGACGAGTTTTTCGAGTCGCAGATTTTCCCGGTTCTAACGCCGCTCGCCGTCGATCCAAGTCATCCATTCCCGTATATCTCGAATCTCTCGCTCTCTCTCGCAGTGCGTCTTCGAAACCCGGAGACAGGCATTGAAGAATTCGCGAGAGTGAAAGTACCGAAGAGCATTCCTCGATGGGTGCCGACGGGCGTGCCGAACAACTTCATCCCGCTGGAACGCGTGATCTCCGCAAATCTCTCGGCTCTGTTTCCAGGGATGGAGGTCGCCGGCTCGAATGTGTTCCGGGTGACACGCTACTCCGACCTCGAGCTCTCGCATGCCGAAGAGCCCGAAGATCTGATGGCGCTGATCGAAGAGCAGGTCTTCCAGAGAAGGTTCGCCGAAGTAGTGCGAGTCGAGATCGAGACAGGCACGCCGCCAGAGCTTCAGGCGCTGCTTCTTGACGAATTGCGTGAAGATCAAGCCACTGACCTTCCGTCGCTTCCAGATATCGAGCTGGTCGAAACGGGGCCGCTGCTGGAACTTGGCGATCTGATGACGCTCGCGATGATCGACTTGCCAGAGCTCAGAGATCCCCCTTATCTGCCGGCCATTCCGCGTGAGCTCAAGGACACGTCTCGCTCGATTTTCGACATAATCCGGGAGAGGGACATCCTCGTGCACCATCCGTTCGATTCGTTCGCGGCGTCCGTCGAGCAGTTCATAACCGCGGCCGCGCTCGATGACACGGTGCTTGCGATCAAAATGACCCTGTACCGGACAACAGGCGACACTGCGATCGTCCGAGCGTTGACCGAGGCCGCTGAGCGTGGCAAGCAGGTTGTCGTGCTTATCGAGCTCCAGGCGCGGTTTGACGAAGCGAACAACATCACTTTCGCGCGAACGCTTGAGAGTTTTGGCGTGCACGTCGCATATGGACTCGCCGGGCTCAAAACGCATACGAAGACGACGCTCGTCGTTCGACGAGAAGGCGACGGCATCAGGCGCTACGCGCATATAGGTTCTGGAAACTACAACTCGAAAACCGCACGTATCTACACCGATGTCGGGCTGTTCACGAGCAGCCCTTCGATGGGCGCGGATCTTAGCGATCTGTTCAACGCGCTGACGGGATTTTCGCGACAGCGGCTCTACCGCAAGCTTCTCGTCGCCCCCGGCGACATGCGTCAGCGATTTCGCGAGCTGATCGATCGCGAGACTGAACACGCGAAGCAAGGGAAGGGCGGCCGCATCATTGCAAAGATGAATGCGCTCGTTGACGGCGACACGATCGAGGCTCTGTATCAGGCGTCACAGGCAGGAGTCGAAATCGATCTGATAATTCGGGGCATTTGCTGCCTGCGTCCCGGAGTGCCGGGCGTCAGCGACAAGATCCGGGTCATCAGCATCATCGGACGATTTCTAGAGCATTCGCGCATCTTCTACTTCGGAAATGCGGGCGAAGAAGAATTCTACTTCGGATCGGCCGACTGGATGCCTCGCAATTTCGATCGTCGTGTTGAAGCCGTTGCGCCAATCGACGACAAGACTCTCCACCCGCGACTCCATGCGTTGCTCAAGGTGCACCTCAGTGACAATCGGCAGGCTTGGGAGCTCAATTCGGATGGATCGTACATCCAGCGAGTGCCTCACAACGGCGAGGAGTCGCGCGCGACTCACGAGATCCTGTTGCGCGACAGCTGGGGACAAATGGCAAACGTTGAGACAGCTCCGCCAGCAAGAGTAAGTACCGCCGAGCGCACGACCAGAAACTAATCGACGGGCGTTCCGTCGTCCTCGTGCGTAAAGATCTCGCCGCCCGGCGCCACGATCTCGACGGGAACACCGGCACAAGCAGCCAGCATTCTGGATTTCTTGCTCGCGCCCCATAGCTCGAGACGGATGCTCGGCGCATTTGGTGACGGTACCGCGATCAGTCGAATCGCACGGTCGAGCCACCGCACACGGATGTCATCCACTGCGCCAGCGTGCCCACGATCGAAGCCGTCAGCGACGCGAAGCAGCGCTGCGAGCCGGAATATTTTCTTGCGCGACGCGGGGGTGAGCGGCCCAAAATTTACATGCCCCTTTTTTGGCTCGGCGCCGCGATGGTACCGAGCGACGTTCGCGATGACGACCTGCTCTACCGGCGTCATGCCGAGGAGCTCGGCGTGAGAGATCAGGTGGTATGAATGCTTGTGATGTTTATCGTAGCTGATGTGATAGCCGATGTCGTGCAATAGTGCCGCATCCGCCAGCAGTTGGCGCTCCTCCTGAGCACAACCAAGCCGGGCGCCGATGGAATCGAATAAACGAAGAGCTAGCTTCTGGACATGACGAGCGTGGGGCACTTCGAAATGCGAGCGATCGGCTAAAGCGCGGACGGAGCGCTCGCGCGCCTCGCCGGGGTCGGCCGGCCTTGGCGTTACATGTGCCAGGTCCAGAAGTAGCCCCTCACGAATTCCGTATCCGGAAACCACGATCTCTTTCGCCTTGAACATCGCGAGAACCTCAGCAATCGCGGCCAGCCCGGCCGTAATGATGTCGGCCCGTCCCGGATTCAAGCCTGGAACGGCAAGGCGCTCGGCTGGAGAGAAAGTCGCCAGGGTATCGACTATGTGCTCGAGTTCAACGCGGGCAACGCGAGTTCCGTGAACCGTTCGCGCCGTTTGGACGCCATGCCGGGCCAGCACAATGCCGCCGAGGTTCGTGAACGTGCCGCCCGAGCCAATCAGCTGCGCGCCCGCCCAGTCCTTGCCGGGAAGCTCTTCCTTCAGTCGTCTGCGAACGGCGCGCCGGAGCTTCTTCGTCGCTGCCGGATTAATGCCTTTAGCAAAATATTTCTCCGTTAGCCGGATCGCACCGAATGGCAGAGAAACCAGCCGTTCGACGAGTCCGTCGGCGCTTAAAGCAAGCTCGAGTGAACCACCGCCGATGTCGACAACCACCGCGCGGCCAGAGCCAAGGTCGAAGTGAGCCAGGGCGCTGAGGAAGCTGAGCCTTGCTTCGTCGTCACCATTGAGGATGCTGACCCGCAATCCCGCTTCTTTGCGGACCAACGCAAGCCACTCGGCTCCGTTGGAGGCCTCACGCACTGCGCTTGTTGCAACCACGCGCCGACGCTTGGCACCGAGTTGTTTGCCGAGAGCCGACATTCGCTTGAGAGCTGCCAGCGCGGCCGACATCGACGCCGTGCTCAAGCGTCCTGTATCCTGTATGCCCGCGCCGAGCCGCGGAGCGGCTTTCATCTCATCAACTACTCTGATTGTACCTGTCGGGGAAACGTCGGCTACGATTTGACGAATCGAATTCGATCCGATATCGATCGCGGCAATTCGCACGTCGACTTTGGACGCGCTGCCGCCATGCCGTCGTCCTGGCTGCGTGGCGTCGGGTGAGTTCTTACTTGTGATAGACATTGCCAGCCTGAAGATAACGCTCGGCGATGAGCGAGTTCATGATTGTCAGGTGCACGGTTTAACCATCCGGCCCGCTCTTTCTAGAATTCGTTTGCGAAACTCACGAACTTGAACTGGCCATCCCGCTCGATTATCGACCCGAATAGACGACGTGCGCGTACGGTCTCATGCGGCTCGCCGATGGACACAATGCAGCTTGTCCAGAACTTGTTGCTGCCTTGGCGGTCTACCTTCCCGGAACAGGTGTAGCCACGGAAACGCAGTTTTTCCCCGGCTAGGCGGCGAACCAGCCTGGTGAGGCCAGAGGCCGAGGAATTTGCGATCTGATTCCAGACAAGCGCCGGCGCCTGTGTATACGGCGGCTTGGTGTATGGCGACTCCGGGTAGACTAGCCAGGCGAATTCGCGAGCATTGAGAAGCATGGCCTGTAACGCCGCAGTGTCAGACACTTCCAAAGAATGCACAAGCTTTCTGACCAGAGAGTCGCGCGTGGGCGCGCCACCATCGAGAGCAGAAACACTGTCTTTGGCGATAGCGGCGCGGAATCTTCGAAGCTCCTCCTCCACAGGGAGAATCGAGTCAACGACGTAGCCCGGGAGTGTTCGGTTGATCGAATCCTGCTTCGCTCTGGCGACTGAGTCGAGTGTTACGGAGTCGGTCACCAGCGATGTCGAACTGCGCGCGCCGGCTTTGCATGAGATCGTGGTAAACAGTGCAATGGCGTAGAACGCAAAAGGGGAAGCGACTCGTTTCATTCGTAAGGGTCCGCATGTGAATGCCAAACTGCAACGAAACAATGCCCGGCGCCTCGAGGCGCCGGGCATTGTTTGAACTGGAGTGCGGTCTAGTTTCTGGCGTATGTCGTCCAGCCCGCCCACCACTTGGCTCCGGCAGGCGCGGCGGCACCGAGGTAGGCAGTACCGGCAACAACGGTTCCTGCCTTCGTTCCGATTCTGCCAGGAAGTGTCGCGAGGCCTCCTGTGGCGATCGCAGACGCTGCGGAGGGTGTCCAGTCGAACGAGGCGACACCCGCTGGTGAAACGCTCTGTGCGGGCAGGGTTGTGACCAGCAACGCAGCGGGCGAGACGCTATTCGTCAAGTTGTTGCCCGCGAGATCAAAGGAGTTTTGAGTCGTGCTGCCGCCGCCGGCCTGAAAGACTACAGGATCTTCGGTAAAGAAGATGTTTCTCAGGACCAGATCCGCAGTCGTCGGATCAGGTGTGACAACCGATCCTCCTCTCACGAATGTCTCTGCATCGCGAAGTGAAACTCCACCGCGGGGCCAGCGCGCAAGCACGCCGTTGACGTAGTAACCGCCGGTTCCGCGACGCAGCATCATTCCGTAACCGCCACCAGATCCGGAACACGCGACATCTCCGCAACCGATGAGCGTGAAATTCGAAACCAGTGGGCCGGTGAACGGTGCCTGGTTGAAGCCGTTATCGCAGCCCGATCCGTTGCAACCGTCGTTCTCGATTCCCTCGATGTCGCTGGACAGGAAGCCGGCGCCGGTGCGAGGAGTGAGCTGCACGGAGTTGTAGCCAATCAGGAACGACATCCGGCCGACCCAGCCTTCGGACATGTCGTACATGTCATCGCCGGTTTCATAGGCGACCAGGTGATCGACATCGAAACCGCCGCCGAAGAATTCGTACGAATCATCCAGACCGCCCATCGCCTGCAGGAATGAAGCGCGCGTGCCTGATCCAACTGCGGCGAATGTGAACGAGTTGAGCTCGTTGTTCAGCGACGGTGCGAAGCCGGCAAACTCCACGCGAACGTACGACAGAGTCCCGGAGTTGTCAGTGGCGACGGTGCCACCCGAGTACAACACCTGATAGTTTTTGCCGCCAACGAGTGCAGTGCCGTCGGTGCCCGACCCTTCAACCTCGACGCTTCCGCTTCGATTGTTGATCGCGTTTCCGATGATGAGAAGTCCGCCCCAGTCACCCGGCTGGCGCGATCCGACCGCACGCGAGGACGTGAACACGATCGGGGCATCCGCAGTTCCAACAGCCTGAATCTTCGCGCCGCGCAGAATCCAGAGCGATGAACCGAGAGTGTTGAAGTCGCCCATGATCTTCGTGCCGGGCTGAATAGTGAGCGTGGCGCCGTTAGCGACGTGAATGAAGCCCTTGAGCGTGTAGGCGGTGTCGGCGGAGAAAGTTCGATTCGTGGTGATGTCGGTAGTCACATCCGCACTGGCATTTCCGAACGCAAGTGTGGTCACGGCCGTCTCTCCCGATGCAATACTCTTCAGTCCATCCTTGTTAGTGATCACGTGATATCTGTACAGCGTGTTCACCTTGAGATTGGTATCTGTGTAGATCAGCTGACCAGGCGTTGAAGGAGCCGGGAGGTTTGTCACAACGGCGAATGCTCCCGCCGCACCTTCGGCTCGTTCGATATCGTAGCTGGCATCTCCGGCAACGCTGTTGAAGGTTAACTGAACGGATGAAACGCTTTTCGCGGTGGACGTAAGCCCGAGGATCGGGTTTGGGTTGGAAGGTCCCGTGCTGTCATTGCTACAGCCGGCGACTGCAAACGCGAGAAGAGCTACCGCGGACGCGACCTTTCGGCGGTTGAATACCATCTTTATTCCTCTGGATGTGGAGGGGCAGCGGCGGAAAAAAAGAAGAAGTGACGAAGCGTCGCTTCGTCACCTCTAATGAAATCCCCGGTTATTGTGTTTGTGTCTCGCTCGGGTCACGATGAAGTCACAACGTCAGCCGAGGCGATTGCTCACATCAGGGACGGATCTGGAAGCCGAGCTGGAACGTGCGACCTGTGCGATAAAGCTCTCGGGTTGCCGTGCCCTGAATGGTCTCATATGGCGAATCGAACAGGTTCTTTGCGTCGAGCCTGGCGACGAGGTTTTGCAGTAGAGCCACGCGCAGAGAGAAATCCCCGACGTTGCGAGCTTTTTCAACGACATCCGGAAGAGGCGAGTCGCCGGCGGCCTGAATGCGATCGCCCACGCGGTTGAACAGCAGCGTTGCGGAAGATGCGCCGTTGCGCGAAGCCCAGGAGAGCCCGGCATTGATCACATAAGGCGCCTGGCCAACCATTCGCCTGCTCAAATTCGTTGCGCTCGCCTGAGTGTCCTTGAAGAGATGAATCGTGCTTTGCATCGCGGTGACATTGCTGAACACGGTGAATGGCGAAAATGTATCGCCCGCAAACGACAGATCCTTTCTCATCTCGAGCTCAACACCGTAGTTATCGGCGCTCTCGGCGTTCGTAAAAAAGACGGTGCGCGTTCCCGACCCAGCCGCGCGGTAAACGCGCTCGATGGGAAGCTTGAATTTTTTTCCGAATACGGCGGCGCTCAAGACCTCTCCGCTGTTCGGATACCATTCCCAGCGCAGGTCCGCGTTGCTGACGTTGGTGTGGGACAGGTTTTCGTTGCCCTGAGTATCGTCGCCATTGAGAACGTCGCGGCTCTTGATGGGCGACAGCTCGCGATATTCAGGGCGGGCGAGGGTTTTCGATACCGAGAGACGAAGCTGCTGATTCTCGGTCATCTTCAGATTGACTGCGAGCGAAGGCAGCACATCGTTCCATATTCTTTTCGTAGCAACAGGTGATCCCAATGTCGAGAGCGCGTTGACGGTCAGGTGGTCACTTTCGTATCGCGCCCCGCCGATGAGTCTCAGTCGGCTCGAAAGCTGAAGCTCTGTCATCGCGAAACCGGCGGTCAGTCTGTCCCTGGCCGTGTAAGAACCGCCCTGCGCAAGCGGACCAATGTCGAAGACGGAGCCACTCGCAAGCCGCCCGTCGAAAATCTCTTCCGGCTGGAGCTCACGAATGGCGTTGGAGATACCGTTTGCGCTGATCGCGTACGCTCGAGTGTCGGCGTCGCGATCTGTTCCGCGAAACAGTGACCCGATCTTGACC
>JBDSBT010000199.1:0-4542 GCA_039921425.1 Gemmatimonadaceae bacterium
CTGGCATTTGGGCAGTCGCGTTTGTAATGGCCCTATGCCTCGCTGCCTCGAGCGTCTTGATCACATTGTCGCGCGAAACGCCGCCTGACGAGGGATCCGGACTCAGCTTTTCATGATGAGTTGGTACACTCGGTGAACTGCTACCGCCTGCGGGCGGTGAAGAAAATGGCAGCTCCTAACACGTTCGCGCCGAGTATCAGCATGGAGATCTTGAGGGCGAACACCATCGTGTTCTCCACTTTGATGATCGGGAACACTGAAAGGCATACATATAGTAGCGTCATGGCGAGACCCGACATCGAGACGACGCGCAGCCACATAGGCGGACGCGGAGTAATCCCACGAAGCCCGAGCAGTGGAATCGCGAACATAACGACGTAAGTCAATGCGTAAAACGTTCCGCCAGCATTGAACAGAAGCTGGAAGGACTCCGCCTGACCGACGCCGATCAGGCTCAGCAGCGCAATCACGAGCGACGTCACTCCCACAAGAAGAATCGAGTTCACAGGCGTTTTGTAAGTCGGATGCAGTCTCGTGAACCACTCGGGCAACAGCTTGTCCCAGCCCGCAACCATCGGCAGACGCGTGACGCCTGTGAAATTCACGCTCGTTTGTGCGATGCGCATGGCGAGCGTCATGAGAATCGCAATCGTCACGAGCTGAGTGGCAATTCCGAACGGTGCGAAGCCAACGCGCAGCACCTGCGCAATTGGTGCAATCAGATCGATGTTCTCGGTTGGAACGAACGCCACGACGGTGCTCGTTCCCATGACAAACATCACGGCGATGATCGGCGCCGCGATCCACACTGATCTGCCGATTGACCGCGCTGGCGATCGTGTTTCCCCAGCCAGTATTGCCATGTATTCGAATCCGCCGAGTGCACCGAACCCCATCTTCCCAAGGATGTTCACGTTGTACAGCGAAAACGCGGGTACACTGGTTCTCAGTGGATGAAACTCGCGCAGATGCCCAGTGAAGTAGCTGATCAGGGGGAGGATCAGCAGCGCCGCGAAGACCGTCAGCATCATTATTCCCGCACCGTTGTGCAGCCATTTGCCGACGGACAGTCCGATGGTCGAGATCACCACCATGAACACGAGTATCGCGACAGTAACAAGCGCGACGAACCAGGAGCTGGTCGTCATCCACGCAGCGCTGGGGCCCAGAGCGTATGAGAGGTACGTCGCGAACTGAATCCCGACTTCCGACGTGTTCACGACAACGTAGAGCCAGAGATTCCAGGCGAGCATGAATCCGACGCCTTCATTGAATCCCAGCTTTGCCCATTGATACAGCCCGCCCTCGAGGGGCATCAACCTGTTCAGATAGATCACCACTGCAGCGGACGGCAGGTAGAACAGGACAATCGCCAGGAACCAGAAGACAACGTGCGATGGGCCGAGCTTTCCCGCTACGCCGACCCACGCGAGTCCGACGATGAAGAGAATTTGCGTGAGCACGAGGTCACGAAGGCCGAGTTCCTTTCTGAGTTCGCTGCTTCGCGCCTGGACGAGCGTTTCGTCGTGGACCAGCTTCTCGGTTGCCGACATGGTGTCCCATCCTCAACGGTTGGGCGCAAAGCTAGGATCGGCAATGGAGTGCGGCAAGCAAACCCAAGGTCAGAGATCTGTCCGATTCGTCCGAGTTGGCCGAGCGAGCCTGTTACAACTCGGCTACCTTTGTCGACACTCTGAGCTAAAGCACTGACGACTTTCATCGCGAGGGAGGACACAAAACGGACTACAACTGCTGTCGTCTCTTTGTCCAACAGTAGTTGTAATGGACAATTCAAACGTGTTTCAATCCTATAATAGTCGTCATGACCAGACAATTCCTCATCGCTGCAATCTCTTTGATCGCTGAAGCCTCGTCGGTCGCACCAGCGGCAAATACCTGGCGACTCGACTTCTATCACACCGGCGGCAAAAGCGGCGAGGTCTTCAGCGTCGACAAGATTGTCGTAGAACCTCTCCCTTGGCCGGGCTCGTCGAAGAACAACATCGACAGCACCGGCTACGGCAGCTATTTCTTCGAGCTACGTGACACCACCGGCAAAGTCCTCTTCTCCCGCGGATATTCGCCTATCTACGCCGAGTGGATCTCGACTGGGGAAAATGAGACCCAGAACCGCACCTTCCACGAATCGCTCCGCTTTCCCGCGCTGACGACGAACGCTGACATTGTCGTCTTCAGGCGAGACGACAACAATCATTTCGTCGAAACGTGGCGAACCCGAATCGACCCAATTGACATGTTCATCGATCGCTCCACGCCAAAGCGATACGAGCAGATCTCAGTAGAGAAACACGGCGACCCGAAGGACAAAGTCGATATCCTCCTGCTCGGCGACGGCTACACGGCGGCCGAGTGCGCGGGGAAGTTTCGCCGTGACACGAGGAGAATGGCGGATGTGTTCTTCTCTGTCGAACCATACAAGTCCCACCGCAACGACTTCAACGTCTGGGGCCTCTGTCCGCCGTCGCCCCAGTCAGGGATTTCGCGTCCGTCTACCGGCGTCCACATCGACACTCCGGTTGGAGCCACGTACGACATCTTTGGGTCGGAGCGCTACGTGTTAACGATGAACAACCGTGCATTTCGAACAATTGCGTCGAACGCTCCGTATGAGTTCGTGGAGATCCTTGCCAATAGCAAGACGTACGGTGGGGGCGGGTTGTACAACATCTTTGCGACTGTTGCCGTGGACAACGAGTGGGCGAACTACGTCTTCATTCACGAGTTCGGGCACCACTTCGCTGCGCTGGCCGATGAGTACTACACGTCGCCTGTTGGTTATCAGCCGCTAGCGAAGATCATCGAGCCTTGGGAGCCAAACGTTACGGCACTGCGCGATCGCGACAAGCTCAAGTGGAAGTATCTCGCGACGCTGGGAACGCCGGTGCCAACGCCATGGCCAAAGGAACAATTCGAGGCGTCACAGCGCGGCATCCAAGGGAGACGAGTAAAGCTTCGCGCCGATCGTCGGCCGGAATCCGAAATGTCGGCGCTCTTCCGCGAGGAGCGTGCGTTCGATCAGGCGCTGTTCGCATCGGCGCAGTATGCAAAGTCAGTCGGCGCGTTTCAGGGAGCAAACTACGACGCGCAGGCGTTCTATCGGCCGTCCATCGACTGCATCATGTTCTCGCGTGACAACGTACCGTTCTGTCCGGTGTGCCGGCACACGATAGAAGGGGTCATCAAGGCGTACACCAGGTAGGGCTGATGTCGGCAAAACACTACCTGCACGTCGACACCGTTCGAGGGCAACTATCAGGCATATATCGAGGATCTGAACAAGCAAAAAAGGAGCTGATGCTAATCAGCCGCAGCGCATCTGTGCAAGGCGCTAGTCAGAGGTTAGTCTACCGACTGGCGCTTAAGCCGGCGAATTGCCTCAGCGAGTCTGGCACGATTCGCCCGAACTCGTCGAACATGTTGATGCCCGCCTCTCCCACGACCACCTTGAACTGATCGTACGTCAGGCCCGCTCGCGCGAGGAACGGCTGCAGCACGTTAATCTGTGTCTGCAGATCGCCCATTCGTTTTTTGCCGAGCACGCCTCCCATGTGAGTTGCGCCGTCGACTAACGTTTTGCGCGCGCTCGCATCGGCCCAGACAGCAACGGCAGCGGCTCGGGCTTTGCCCCTGTTCGTGTTTACAGCTTGTTTCAGTGAGTCGGCCTTGGCGGCGATCTTTTTGAGTGAGTCGGCGACCTTTTTCAGTGAGTCGGCTTTGACCGCGGCCTTCTTCGTCGCTGCAGCTTTCTTGACGGAGTCTGCAATTGCCTGCGAATCGAGCCGAAGGGGGGCTGCCACGCTCTCGGGCGCTGCTGGCAGATCCGCCATCGACCCTGGCAGAGACTGCACCGCCGCGGAGTCGGCGACCGCGCGAGGGGCGTTCGGCGGAGCGGCGCCATCCGAAGATCCGCCTGGACTTGTTACTACGAAAATTGCGGCTGCCATCGCCGCTATGCCCAGTAAAACCCCGCCCACGAGCATTTTCTTCGATTTCTTTTTCGGCGGATCATACCCAACGGCCTCATCCTGGTCGGCTGGGGTTGGCTCTCCGGCGACGGCAAAGTGTTCTTCAGCCGGCGTGGAAGACACAGGCGCGCTGGTCACTGGCGTGGAAGACACCGGCGCAGAGCGCATCCCGGGGGGGAATGCGGACCCCAGCGCGGAAGGTACCGGGTTATTGAACACGGGAGTGTTGATCACCGGCGTGCTGGTCACCGGCGTGCTGGTCACCGGTGGGGTTTTCACCGGTGGGGTTTTCACCGGTGTGGCTTTAACCGGCGTGGAGAATTGCGGGATCGAGAACTGAACGCGAGGGACAGCCCTGCGGTCCTGGGTCCTGGTTTCTCCCGAACCAGCCGAGAAGCCGTCGAGCGCCGCCAACACTGCTCTGGCCGTCGGCGGCCGGGTTTCAGGGTCCTTGGAGAGGCAACTCATCACTATGTCCGACAGCACTCGCGGAACGTCCGGCCGCACGTCGATCAGTGGCGGCGCGTCCTGAGTCAGAACCATTGCGAGAACCCGC
>JBDSBT010000200.1:0-6719 GCA_039921425.1 Gemmatimonadaceae bacterium
GGTCGTGTCTCAGATCGCGGGCGAGATATACTGTTGCCATGCCGCCTGTACCGAGAGGCCGCTCGATGTCATAGCGGGCGGCGAGTGCGGCTCGAAGAGATACGAGCAGGTCGGGGGGAGGAATAGGCGTGGGCATCTGCGCTCAAGATACGGAAAGCGCGATATCGGGACAGGAGTTCCTATGGATCTTCATCTTGGGGGAAACTACTTAGCTCACGAGTTTCGACAGTTGCTGCATGCGGGCGCCTAACGCCTGTAGCTAAGCTGCAAGCGAACCAAATAAAACGCGAACGAAGCGAGCTTCATTAGATCGCCCGTCAGCTTCAACGAGTGTTCGGCAGCATGGGGAGAGGAGGCTTTCTCGTTGGGGAAAACAGTAAGTCACGGATTCGGCGATGGGTTTCCCTTCAATTGACGCTGGTACTCATCATTGTCGAAATGCCCTTCCGACTTTGCGATGAGGCCGTTGGCCCCGATCGTCCACCGCTCGTAGCCGCGCAAGTCTACTGCCTTGCCCGTTCCACCCGGACCGGTGTTCGTTCCTGTCCAAGTCCAGTGGAAGATTGTCTGTTCCTGTTCTTGGCGCAGCGAATCAAGCTTGACGACCATGTCCGGAAAAGCCGCCATGTAGGCGCGGGCTGTCGCGGTAATTGCTGCGCGCCCAACCGACGCGACACCGTTCACTATCAGCGAGCCATTCTCATTGTAGAACGCAGCAAACTTGACAGGATCCTTTCCACTCCAAGCTGCGGCGTATCGAGTTGCAAAATTTGTCAAATCACCATTGCTCGCCTGGTTCGCCTTCGGAGCGCAAGCCGCGAGGCACACGAAAACGGTACCTACCGTGCAAACCTCTCGTGAGATGCGCCTGAAACATTGTAGCATGATCATGAATCGTCACCAGTTGCTGGTTGAAGTCACGAAGGAGTGGGAGTGCTGCCTAACGCCGAAAGTTAAGCCGCGAGCGAGTCGAATAAGATGCGGTGGCGTAGCCACCGTTTCCGAAGATCGCTCGTCGGCTTCAACGAGTGTTATGCGGCGCCTGGCGACGCCAAGGCCAAGCCCTCACTTCTTTGGAGCCGCAACCGGTGGCGCTGCTGCCGGCGGGAGGTCAGAAGTCACGCTCACCGCGACGACCTCCCATCGACCGGCGGGGGTCCGTCGAAAAACATCCAGCTGCTTCGCTGTGTCAGCCGGGCCGTCCTTGATCTTGATCGCGATTGCGCTGGTGCCATACGCCAAGTTGCCCTCTCCCCAAACGTGCACGTCCGACATACTAAACTGCTCAAACGGTGGGAAGGCCTGTCCGTATGCGAGAATGGCTGGCCGGCCATGGAGCGACTTCGCATTTGACGGCTGATAAACCGCGCTGTCGGCGTACTCTCCGGCCCAACTGGTCCAGTCACCGGCGCTGACGCGCTTCACTGTGGAGTCGAACAGGGCACGCACTTCGGCTTCATCGGCAGCGGTGAACTGGGCGGACGGCAACTGACATGCCGTGAACGCCAAGGCTGCTGCAGTGAGCAGGGCCACGCGTAGTCCAGTCTTCATGGGGCCTCCAATTGAGGAAAGGATTCGCTAAAAAGTTGCTTGCGCTGATCTATGGCCGCCAGTTCACCTGACTCGCGACACGCTGCCGTGCCGTTGCGGTGCTCGCTCAGCACGGGTGTCGGTGGGTTCGTGAACGACCGCGGCGACCGCGGGCGGTTAAGGCAAGACGACGTCCGGACTCTCCATCACATGTCATTGACGTGTTCGCGGCCGCATAACACCAATTAGGCGGGCGGTGCCAGAAACTCAGCGAAGAACTGATCATCAAATTGGTAAGCTTGGATCGGCTTAAGCCCAAGCTCCAATTCCTCACACATGGTGAGGAGTTTATCTCCATCAATTAACTCGATTGGTGGCACTCCGTCGCGGATCGACTCTTTTCTCGCCTCGGCTGTAAAAATGCCTGTGGTGATGATGATCCCTTTGTCGGCTCGTCCTTGCATCGCCCCGCGGAAGTCTCGGACCTGGCTCGGGGTTACGCTGCCCGAATACCGCTTACACTGAAAGAGGACTTTGAAGCTTACGAGCGGATTTACCTGAAGCAAGCCAATTGCATCGATGCCGCCGTCGCCCGATGACCAGTAACCGTGACTTGTTCAAATCCTGCTTCTCGGAGTAGTCGCTGGCAGAATCGCTCGAATGCGGTCGGCGTTAGACCAATGAGCTTTTCGGACAATGAGTCTCGGTGAGACTTATCGTTTATTGTGGGCGCGCTATCAGCCGATTCGTCATCATCATCTTCTCCTCCTTGCTGACCCTGCTTTGGAAACTGTTGATGAACTGTCTTAAACAGCGCAACTGCATGCGGGTATTGGAGGCCTTTTGTGACCCGACCTGTAGCATTGAAATAGAAATGTCCGCTTTGGTTGAAATAGAAATGTCCTCTTTCGGGATACCTTCGAGCCGACTGCTTCGACCCGGAGGAGGAGATGCTGACATTGAGTGCTCGCGACAGAGATCGGCTGGTCGTGCTGAGAGAGGTTGAGGATGGCCTTATTTCCCCCGCGAGCGGGGCGAGAAAACTCGGGCTTTCCCGACGACAGTTCCGGCGCATTCGCCGCAAGAGGGAACGTGATGGCGATAGTGCAATCATCCATCACCTCCGAGGCCGTCCTTCCAATCACCGCATTGTCGAAAGTCTCAAGTCGAGAGTAATCGATCGAGCTCGCGACCCTGTGTTTCACGACTTCGGCCCGACGCTTCTCTCTGAGCACTTGTCACGGGATAAGTGTATCGGACCTATCGGCTCGAGCACATTGAGGCAGTGGATGATTGACGCTGGGCTATGGTCGGTCTCCGAGAGGAAGCTGCGCCACAGATCCCGCCGGGATAGACGGGGCGCATATGGCGAGCTGGTGCAGATGGACACATCGATTCACGACTGGCTCGAAGGACGATGCCCGGAGCAGCCAGTACTTATTGCAACAATCGATGATGCCACAAGCAAGCTCTATGGCCGCTTCGCTCCCAGCGACTCAGGCACGGCCAACAGGCGGGTCATTGTTCGCTACCTCGAGTGCTTCGGCAGGATGGGAGCTCTTTACGTCGACGGGGCCAGTCATTTCCACTCGCATAACAGCAAGCGGACAATGAACGATGAGGCACCGATGTCATCGCTGATCAAGCGGGCGCTCGAAAGTCTGGGTATCGAACTCATCCATGCTCTCTCCCCCCAGGCCAAAGGAAGGGTGGAACGCCTCTTCGGCACTCTGCAGGACCGGCTCATCAAAGAAATGCGTGTCGAGCGAATCTCGACACTCGAAGATGCAAACCGATTCCTCGAGGAGAGCTTCATCCCGTTCTGGAATGAGCGCTTCACCGTCAAGCCACTGATCGCCGAGGACTTTCATCGTCCGTTGCCTGAGGGAATCGACTTGATGGAAACCTTTGCTGAAACCCATCCAAGACTGATCCGCCCCGATTTCACCATTCGCTACGAGAACGTCTATTACCAGATACCGAAGAGTGAAGCGAAAGCCTCAATGCCTGGCACGCAAATCACAGTCGCTCGCCGGCTCGATGGAAAGCTGAGCTTTCAGTGGCGGAAATCCACCGTTCACCTCACAGCACTCCGGGGACTGCCGGCAAGTCCCCCGGCAAGACCGGCTCAACACCGACCACCAAGCTCGAAACCTTCGAAAGATCACCCTTGGAGAACGAACAACATGCGCTTCGCGGTGAAGGACTAAACCCCGCCGGGGAAGGACATTTCTATATCAACGAACAGGGGGACTTTTCTATTTCATCGGAACACTTTTGTGACCCGACCTTGATCAGTCAGACTCCAAACTCCACGTTTCGATGAGTCGATAAACCCGCCCTTCGACAGATAAAACCGCGCCCAAGCAACTTGGTTCTTGAAGCGCGACGTTCCGCTGGTGAGTGTCTCGGCCAGTTCCTTTTCTGACAAGTTCAATGCGCTGGCGACGAGCGGGCCGACTTCATCGGGCCTTCCGCTGCCACCAAGCTGATCTAACGCCCGCAAGACCGGGCCGAAGTATCGAACAAAGCGTGGACCTGTAATCAGTTCAGCCATTCTCACGACATTGAGGGTCGATCCGCCTAACGCCCAAGTTCAGCTGCGGGCGAGTTTATAGAGTCGAGCGAAGCGAGCCATCCGCCGATCGCCCGACTGCTGCAACGTACGTTATGCGCCGTTCTCCCCATGATTCCAGAGAGATCGAATTTCGATTACGCCTCTTGCTCGAGCGCACGGAGTGTTGGAAACGAGATTGACAACCTCCTCCACGTTCTCGGCCTCGATGACAGAGAACCCTGCGAGTGGAAGCTCAGATCGAGACAACGCCTCGTTGTTGACTTCGAGATGCCGATCCCAGTTCCTTACAGATGTATCGTCCGTTGTACGGCCGCCATGAGGTTGCCTCGGTCCTGTATGACCGCGTCCTGAGCAAGAACCTCCTTCTTCTCTTCTTCGCTCAATGCAATCCAGCCAGCTTCATCTCCGTAAGCAAGGCACAAGAATCTCATCTGACACCTCTTTCCATGTGGATTGGCGCGCTCATGTCTGGTCGCGGTCCGCGATACGCCGACGCAGTTCTTCAGCGGAAATATTCTCGAGTCGTGAAGCCATCGTCCACTGGTTGCCGAAAGCATCGATGACCGTGGCCATCAGATCACCATGAACGGCGCGCGCCGGTTCCTGGATCGATCGGGCGCCGGCTTCGATTGCGCGCCGGTGAACACCCTCCACATCGCGGACGTATACATAGAACGCGCTGCGAGTTGGCTGCCCCTCGATAGGCCGCATGACAGAAAGGACTGAGTCACCGATACGTATGGTCATATACTCTGGAACGCCACCGGGGGCATCGTGCCGATCAAGAAGTGTCGCCTCGAAAACGTGCTTCAGAAAGACGTAGAGTTCGTCGGCTTCTGCCGTAGCGAGGATGGGGATTGTTGGGAATCCGTCGGGCATCGTGTCGATTGCCATTTGCTTTCTCTCCGCGAGGTCATTCGCTGCTCGATTGGCAGACATGGAATTTTTGTCGTTCGCCGATGGGGATACCATGTCATTCTGAATGGCGCACAACGCCTTTAGTTAGCTGCGGGCGAATCAAACAATATGCGAGCGAAGCGAGCTTCCATAAAATCGCCCGTCAACTTCAACGAGTGTTAGCTGGCTGACGGAAGGAGTTTCGTCATATGAAGCTGCGCATGACCTTCCGGGAACCCTTCCAACTGTGCATAAACTGAGTATCCGAGACGTTCGTAAAAGGCTCGTGCCTGGTAGTCGAACGTGTCAAGGCGCGCATGGGTACATCCGCGTTTGCGTGCAACCTGCTCTGCTTGCGCAACTAGGCGGCTCCCATACCCCTGACCACGAAGTTCCTGATTCACCCAAAGTGCATCGATCGACAGCCAGTTCCAGACAGTTGATGCGAGCACTCCTCCCACCAATCTCAGATCTGGGTCGCGCAGCGAAAGGAACAGCGGCGCGTAATGACGAGGTTGATTGACCGGATCTGTGGCTACAAGCCCATCATGAATTCGCCGGATCTCTAATTCATTTAGCGACTGCTCTTCGTTGATCTCAATCACGTTGCTCAGCCACTCAATGATGGTCGAAGCCAGCTAACGCCCGTAGCTATGCCGCAAGCGAATCATACAATCGCGAGCGCAGCGAGCAACATTAGATCGCTTGTCGGCATCAGCGTGTGTTAGCCGGCGGGTCAGAGAAGCTTGCGGAATGTTTCCGCGGTCAGCCCGGCATCGCGCACAATCCCGCCCATCGTAAAGGCATTAACCGGATTGTGGCGTGGAATCGTAACAATGCGCTCGCCATCGGCCATGACCGTATGCTTCCCTTCGCGAACGATTCGAAATCCCGCCTTCTCGAGCGCCCGGATCGCGTGGAGATGATTGATGCCGGGAATCTTGCCCACTCTAAATGGCGACCTCGATCTCTCTCACCTCTGTGTCAATGACGAGCTCGTCACGGGCCGCCAAGTATTCCCGAATTGCGTCGGTGATGTTGGTGACCGCCTCGGATTCAGTAGCGCCCTGGGACCAGCACCCCGGCAAGCCTGGGACCGAGACGCTGTAACCCTCGTCGTCCTGTCGCAACGCAATCTTGTATTTCATCGGCACCCCCATTCCTCAAGTTAGTCAGACGCACGGTGTCCGGCTAACGCCGGTAGCTAAGCTGCAAGCGAGTCGCATAAAATGCGAGCGGAGCGAGCTTCAATAGATCGCTTGTCAGCTTCAGCGTGTGTTAGGGAGCGCCCGCGCGGTAACACAGGTTCCATCTCTCGGACTAGTCTGATTCGGCATCAAAAAAGCTCCCATCCGCCATTGCGCGAATGTCAGCGGCACCAAACGGTTCATCTGGGACATTCGCCGGATCATGTTCTCGCAGCGTTAGCCATAGGGTTCGTGCGAACAACTCCTCAATTCGTTCCCGTTCTGCCGGCGTAATATCGGGCGGGGTGCACCAAAGTGCATACTCACGAAGCATGGAAAGCGCTTCGGCAGCAGACTGCAAGTCGAGTGTGCCTGCCAGATATTGCGCGAGTATGTCTTGATCTGTGAGATCCAATTTTCCTCTCCGCGCTTCCTAACGCCAATTAGACTGGAACATTATCCGTCTAATATGTCAAGAAATCAAACTGATCGGTCGGAAAAAGTGCGCGACTAACAGAGGTGAGCTT
>JBDSBT010000201.1:0-2775 GCA_039921425.1 Gemmatimonadaceae bacterium
CTGATCGTGCTCCCGCCGCTTCAGATGCCGGCGTTGACGCAGTTCACCAACGGCACGGGACCTGTCTTCGCGGGAAAAGTGTTTCCGTTTGTGTTCATCACGATTGCGTGCGGATCGATTTCGGGATTTCACGCACTTGTCGCGTCCGGTACGACCCCAAAGCTCCTCGCGAAAGAAACGCATGCCCGCTTCATTGGATACGGCGCGATGCTGATGGAGTCGCTTGTTGCGGTGATGGCATTGATCGCAGCCTGCGTGCTGACACCCGGCGTTTATTTCGCGATCAATGCACCTGTAAGTGCGATAGGCACCACGGTGCAGTCGGCATCCGAAGCAATTCGCGGCTGGGGCTTCGCTGTTACACCAGCGGAACTTCAACTGCTGGCGCAGCAGGTCGGCGAGACCAGTCTGTTGTCGAGAACGGGCGGCGCTCCGAGCCTCGCCGTGGGAATGGCTCATCTCTTCTCGCGTGTCCTTGGCGGAAGCAGTGCTATGGCGCTCTGGTATCACTTCGCAATCATGTTTGAGGCGTTGTTCATCCTGACGACTCTCGATGCCGGCACGCGAGTCGGGAGATTCATGCTTCAGGATCTCCTGAGCCACGTGTGGAAGCCGATCGGACGGGTGTCATGGTATCCGGCAGTTGTGGTTACGAGCGCGATTTTTGTTGGAATGTGGGGATGGTTTCTCATTCAGGGCGTATCCGATCCCCTCGGCGGGATCAACTCGCTGTGGCCGCTTTTTGGTCTCTCGAACCAGCTGCTTGCTGCGGTTGCGTTGTGCGTCGGGACGACGGTTATCATCAGAATGGGAAAGTCGCGCTACGCGTGGATGACCCTTCTTCCGTTGTCGTGGCTGGCGATCGTCACATTGACCGGCGGCTGGCTCAAGATTTTCTCGGAGAATCCGAAACTCGGTTTCCTGTCTCATGCGCGGATGCTCGAAGGTATCGTCGGCGGTGGGACGCTGCCCCCCGGCGCGACGACAATCGAGGCGGCGCACCGAATGATGTTCAACGATCGACTGGATGCTGGGGTCGCCGCGTTTTTCATGGCCGCTGTCGTCGTCATTCTTGTTGACTCGATTCGCGTCTGGACCGGAATCGTTAGCGGCCGGGTAAAAGCATCGAGCACTGAAGTCGCGTACGTGCCTGACGGCCTTCTTGCGGCCGAAGCATCTGCGGGAATCTGAGGCGGCTTGTCAGCCGCGCAACCCAAATCCAACCAAAGTCCGATTGATGCGTAAAGCACTGTTTGCACTGTTGATCACGGTACCGCTCGCCGCCCAGACGCCGTCCACCTTCGATTTCTCCATCAGGAACATCATGCGAGGGCCGGAGCTTTATGGACGCCAGCCGCAGGACGTTCGCTGGAGCGCGGACAACAAGTGGATCTACTTCACGTGGCTCGAGCCAGGCAGCGCGTGGCAGGAAGCGCCGAAGCGGTTCCGCGTCAAGGCGGAAGCAGGGGCGAAGCCGGAGCGGGTGAGCCCGGCCGCGTTCGATTCGGTCGGCGCGTTCGCGACCGTTGGCGAGCGATCGGCAAATGGGCGCCTTCAGGCGGTCGAGTACAACGGCGATATCTACGTCACCGACATGCTGAACGGGTCCACTCGGCGTCTTACGCAGACGAACGCACGCGAGACAGATCCGCATTTTTCCAAAGACGGCTCGAAGGTCTATTACATCAGCAGCAACAATGTTTTCTCGATCGATCGCAATGGCGGCCTTGTGCGTCAGCTCACCGATCTGCGATCGGGCCCGGCCCCGGCTGATTCAGTTCCGCCAACTGGTCAGCGCGGCCGAATCGAAAAGCAACAGCGTGATCTGTTCGAAGTGATTCGTGATCAGGTTCGTGCCGACAGTATCGCCAAGGCGGCGCGAAAGGAAAGAGAATCGCGGGGCCTGAAGCCGTATTACACACAGCGCGGCGAAGAACTGGCTGGTGTGTCGCCGTCGCCCGACGCGAATTCACTTTTGATCACCACTCATATCCCGGCGACTGCGCGCGGCAATGAAATTCCGCGCTTTGTCACGCAGAGCGGATACACTGAGCAGATCAAGGGACGCGACAATGTGGGTGACGTTCAGGACAAGGGACGAGTGGGTTTCCTGAACCTCATGACAGGAATTTTGACATGGCTCAAGCCTTTTCCCGCCGACACCGCCGACGGATTTGCATTGCCGCTCGGCTGGAGTGGCGACGGGCGGTTCGGTGCTTTTTACGGGTTCACGGCTGACAACAAGGTGCGCGTGCTTCGGACCGTGGATGCAGCAACGGGCAAGCTGACGACTCTCGAAACACTTCGCGATTCAGCGTGGGTCGGTGGTCCGTGCGGGTTCGGGTGCGCCGGATGGTATGACAACGGACGTCGCTTCTATTACGTGTCGGAAGCGACTGGATTTGCGCATCTGTACTCAGTTGCCGCGGACGGCTCAGATCGGAAGCAGCTGACGAGTGGCAAGTGGGAAGTGCTCGACGTGCACATGTCACCAGATGAAAAGACTTTCTATCTGCAGACAAACGAGCCAGGCGCGGCCGAAGAACAGTTTTACACGATGTCTGTGAACGGCGGCGCCCGCGACCGCGTCACGACGAAGTCTGGTCGTCACCGTGTGGTCGTGTCGCCGAATGGAAAGATGCTCGCCGACGTGTATTCCTTTGTGAATCGTCCGCCTGATCTTTTCCTGATGCCGAACAAGGCGGGCTCAGCGGAGTCGCAGTTGACAGTGAGCCCAAGCAAGGAGTGGCTGTCATTCAACTGGATTGCGCCGGA
>JBDSBT010000202.1:0-9354 GCA_039921425.1 Gemmatimonadaceae bacterium
TGACGCGAGGTTGTTCCACCCCTCGAAGATCACGCGTTGGTCGTCCCGGCGCCATTCGCCAGAAATTGCTCGATAGCGTTGGTGACGAACGCTGCGTTTTCTCCGAAGACCATCGTCAGGTGGTTACCCGGCACCGATACGTAGCGGCAATTCCCGAACGACTCGGCCGTCATGATCGCGTGCTCGGTCGGGACAAGCTGCGGTGTGCCAGAAGGTCCGAATCCTCCCGACGCATTGAGGAGCACGACCGGATGGCTCACCCTCGCGACATGACTGGCCCAGTCTTCACTCTGCACGCCTATCAGCGCCTGCTCGACAGCGTTGGCGCTCGTCAGTGACTGGACGGTTCCGTCTTCGTTCTCGTGGATCTCGGCGCGGAAGTAACCTTCGATCGCATCGTCCCAGAAGCCGAGGACGTGAGGCGCTCCGCGCATCTCGTCGATGTAAGCGTCGGCAGACGGTAGCACGCGCTCCAGCCGCTTGAGCGATGGCTGGAGCAGCTCGACGACATCGGGATGAAATACGATTGCGGCGTCGATCACAATGACCTTGCTCACCCGCTCGGGAAAGTGTGCGGCGATGTAAATCGCCAGCAGCGCCCCGAACGAATGACCTCCCATTACAACCTGTCTCAGACCGAGATGGTCGAGAAGCCCGATGACGTCCGCAGCGTGCTCGGCCATCGAATAGCCGAGTGCCGGCTTTCCGGTCTTTCCACGCCCTCTGAGATCCGGCGCGATCACCCGGTGGTTGCTGCCGAGTCCGCCGTCGATCAGGCCGCAGAATTCGTTGGCGTTGGCGGAGAGGCCGTGGAGAAGAACGATCGTCGGTTCCGGCCCCGCGTAGTCCAGGTAGTGCGTGCTCAAGCCGCCGATGTTCTCGATTCGATCGACGCCCGATCCATATTTTGCCGCACCATTGGCGGACGATGTTATTGCAGCCTTCACGTGGTCACCGTGGAACGCGCGTGAGTCTCACGCAGGATACGCTTCAACGTTTTGCCAGCCGTGCTTCTCGGAAAGTCGTCCGCAATCACGACATCGTGGATCTGCTGGTAGCGAGCAGCGACGCGCGCATTTGTCCAGAGTCTCAACTCTTCAGGTTCAACTTCGCCGCCCCGCGTGAGAATGACCGCAGCCACCGGACACTCACCCCACTTGTCATCCGGCACTCCATAGACGGCCACTTCGCGCACTGCTGGATGCTGCACAATTATCTCCTCGATATCCTTCGGAAACACGTTGACACCGCCGGAAATGATCATGTCCTTCTTCCGGTCCACCAGGTGCAGAAAGCCATCGTTGTCGGCAAAGCCGACATCACCCGTGTGCAGCCACCCGTCCACGATCGCCTCGTTAGTGAGGTCCGGCCGCTTGTAGTAGCCAGGCATCAACATCGGTCCGCGACCGACTATCTCACCCGTCTCGCCCGCCGGGAGGTCAAGTCCGTCGTCGCCAACAATACGCATCTCGCTGAACGGAATTGGCGAGCCGACCGAGTCGATCTTCCGCGCGAAGTCGCGACTGTCGAGAATCGTGATGAACCCTTCGGTCAGCCCGTACAGCTCGTAGAGCGAGTCAGGCAGAATGGCGAGCATCCGCTCCTTGTGTTCGCGGTGCCACGGGGCGCCAACCGAGCACAGCATCCGCAGTGACTTGAGCTTATCCGCGGAAATATTCGGTGCATTCATGACTGCAACGATCTGCGAGGGCACCATCATCACGTGAGTGACGTTTTCGCGCGCGACGATCTCGATGAACTCCGCTGCGTCAAACTTCTGCTGAAGGATATAGGTGCAGCCGAGGTACCAGGCGGGCATCAGCGTCACGAACGCGCCGTTGAAGACCAACGAACCAGCGTGCATGACGACGCTCTCCGGAGTTAACCGAAAGCTCCCGGCGAACATGGTGCAGTAGGCACCGCGAATCTGGTGCGTGTGAACGATGCCTTTCGGGGAGCCTGTCGTTCCGCTGGAGTAGACGATGTTGTAAATGTCTGATCCGTCGATGTCCACTGGTTCTGGCGCTCGTTCGCTCGCGCGAGCGACAAGATCCGCGTATGACCGGAAGCCCGGCCTGTCACCAACGAGGATGTACCTGTCGTGGGCGATCGAGGGAAGCTGGCTTCGGACTTCATCCAGCGCCTCCCCGATTGAAGGTGACGCGATCACGGCAACGCACTCGGCATCACTGAGCAGTGAAACAAGCCCGGAACCGCGGAGCAGCGGACTGAGTGGAACAGACACAATTCCGAGAAGCGCTGCTGCCCGATAGGCGTGAAGCAGCTCGGGACAATTCGGGAGCACGATTGCAAGTCGGTCGCCCTTTTTGAGGCCTAGTCGCACAAGAGCGTTGGCAAGCTTGTGCACTTTCGTCTCGAGCTCGGCGAAGGTGAACCGCTCGTCTCCGCACACCATCGCTGGATAGTCCGGTCGAAATCGGGCGTGCCATGTCAACAGTGACCCGACATTCATCGCAGGTTTCTCACTTGTCGGAGAACGAAATTGAAGGGGGAACTTCCAACCCTGCCGTCCGCGTGATGCGGACGGCAGGGCAGAAATTATTAACGATCGAAGCGGATTCCGAGGAATGCCATCGTTCCGATTTCAGGCATGTTGATCATCTCGATGTGCTTCTTCCCGAGTCCGCATTCCTGTTTCGCGGTGTAGATCAAAGGCTTGGCCGCGGCGAGCCAGCCATTTATGGCTGAAGTGCCACCGCGACAGGCGAGCAGGTTCTGCACGCTCAAATTGATGCTCGCTCCGAGCGCCGGGAGCTTGTAGCCGGCAGTGATGTCGAAGGTGCTGAAGGTCGGAATTCTTCCGTTGTTGATTCCCGACAGGAATTTGTAGCCGTTCACGTAGCGAACAGTAAAGCCACCGCGCAGCTGATTGTTGTAGAGATTCGCGAAGTCCATCCCGACGTTGAACTTTGTAGTCGGGCTGTTGAATGAAGTCGCTTCGAGCGGATCCGTGGACTTTCGCACGACAGTGTCGAGCTTCTGGAGGCTCGCGGTTCCATTGATTGCGATATCGGGGCGGACAAGGAACTTGAGCCCCATGTCCGTACCGGTAATCTGTGCGTTGCCCACGTTAAAATACGTCAGCGGAATCTGGATTCCGCCCGTTGCGCCCGTGAGTTGTTGTCCAGTCTTCGTGTCGAACGCGAACGTCGGTCCGCCGGCTGCGGCCGCAGTGAGTGGGTTGGCGATAATGACCAGCGGGCTCATGAACTTCTTGAAGTTGGAGCGGTAGCCCGTGATGTCGAGGAAGAGACGATCGGCGAGAACGCCCTTGTAGCCAAGCTCCCACGTTGTGTTTCGCTCGGGAGCGATCGGGTCGATGGTACGAACGACCGTACCAGCCGAGTTCTTGATCTGATAGCCGTTCGGATTGCCGAACACGCCGACGAGTGGCGCAAAGTCAGGGAAGAAGAAACCGTACTGAAGCACTGTCGGCGACTTGAACGCCTGATTGTACGTGATGCGGAAGGTCTGGTCCTGCATGGGACTCAAGAGCAGTGCGGCCTTCGGGCTGAACTGGCCGTCGAACAACTCGTGCTTGTCGTAGCGAGCAGCGAAGACTGCACGGAGCATGCTGGTGATCGGCATGTCGGCCTGACCATACACGCCTTTCTGGTCGGTCGCTATGTCCTTGCCGGTGTTGCGATCTACCAGCCACTGGCGATGCGAGCTGACGATGTCGTGGCGGTATTGTCCGCCGTAAGTAAGGCGGAGACTATTGAGTTGCGGTACGACGAACGTATTCTGAATCTCGGCGGCCATGAGACGGCCCGATGCCGGGAAGTCAGAAAGGTGGCGCACTGAGTCGTCGCTAATCGTTGCGGGCTGACGAAGCCGATTCTGGGCAAAGCCGTTCAGCTGATAGGTATCGCCGGACAGTGACTGTGTGATGTATGTCTGCGCGAACCAGTTGGGATGCGTGTACTTCAGCTGCGCGTTGCGATACTGCCAGTTGATGAGCTGGTTGCGGCCGACGCTCGTCTGGCCGATACCATTCGACTTGCTCGCGCCGCCGGTGAGCTCGAGACGGGAGAGGTTCGGCATGTAGTATACGAGCGCTCCGCTGCCGCGCGTGACATTCGTGTTCCAATTGGCGTTCAGCTCTGGCGAAGGGTCGCCGCCAGCCTTGATCGGAGCGTAGATGTTCTTGTTCTCAAAATCTTTCGCGCGCTGATACTCGCCCGCGATCTTGTATCCGAACCTTCCATTGGAGATCACGCCGGCCTGGCGGCCCTGAATGTCCGCGAAGCTGCGAGCGCCGCCGGCTGCCTCGATGATGCTGCCTGGATATTCGCGCGGGTCCTTGGTGCTCAGCGTGAGAACTCCGTTCGATGCATCCGGGCCATACAGCGCGGAGCCCGGACCGACAAGAACTTCGATCCCGGCGAGGTCAACCTTGGGTGTGGTCGTGAATGCGCCTACCGGCAGTCCGTTCTCTGGAAGCACTGCGATGCGGTTGTCTTCCATCATCAGCATTCGGTTGTTGAATGCCGAGTTGAATCCACGGGCGTTGATGGCGACGGCGGTGACTCCGACCTGGATGAAGTCAATTCCCTTAACTTCCTTGAGCGCCGGAGCGAAAGAATTGCCGACCGTATTTGCGATTGCAGCGGCGTCGATGCGTGTGATGGTTGCGGGAGCGTCGGTGATTTTTTCAGCTCGACGCGAAGCGGACACGACCATTCCGCCAAGAGAGAGCGGGACGGTCGCGAGTGCGACGTCGATGTGATTTTCTTCGCCGGCTTTGACGACGACCGATGGAATTATCTGTGCGCGTTGACCGATGCGCTGGACGCGGACCTGATAGGTGCCGGCGGGGATTCCGCCTATGCTGTAGTGGCCGCTGCCGTCGCTGACTGAGCTGTAACGGGTGCCGGCGACAGTTATCTGTGTTCCGGCGAGTGCTGCGCGGCTGGAGTCGGTGACCGTTCCTGAGATCCGCCCAGTCTGGGCAGAGGCTAGAGATGGGGCAGCTGCGACCAGGAGCAGGGCGCTCAGTATGTAGAAAAGCGCCGGAAAGAGACTTCGTGAGCGGGTCATTCTGACTCCTCCCCGAGAGGGGAAATGGACTGGGACGACGAGAAACGGCCGGTCGGACGGGTGCTAATACGTATTAGCGCCAGTTTTTTGTCAAGGAAAATCTTTGAAAAAACCATTGGAAACCCGAAAACACGTGTCTTGGCACTGTTCTGTCACTTTACCCCAAAATGCTGGAATGCTGAGAAATCAGGCACACGGGGTACACGGACCTGACGAATGGTAAACGGATGAGACGCTGGAAGCCGGGGATTTCAATAGGAGCCCACAGAGACCCCAATGCCCGGGTTCATTCTGGTCTTTCCGTTTCCCCTTTCAAAACAGCCGTTGGTCCCGTCTCTAATTCGCTCCCCATCCGTCAAGTGCGTTCCCAGACAGCAGCCATGGAGGAAGCGCCACCGCGAAGCCGACAACGGATTCAGGCGTTATGTTGCCGCCATGAGTCACAGAATAGTGCGCGTGCTCTCAGCCGTCCTCGTCGGACTCGCCACAATCTCGCGCACCGCATCTGCGCAGAGCCCGGTGACGCACCTTCGCGTTCGGATCGAAGTCAGTCCCGGCGTTCCAATCGGCGGCGCACTAGTCGCCATGCTCGACGGCAATCGCGTCGTCGCCGAGGGTCTGAGCTCAGCCCGAGGGCTCATCGCGCTTCCTGCTCCACCCGGCGCGTACCGCGTTCGAGTTCGCCGAATCGGTTTCCGCCCGTTCATTTCGGAAGCGGTAACAGTTCCTTCGCCGACAGAGCTTCTGCTCAAGGTCGAAACGGACCGCGTGATCCTCGGTGCGATGCTGGTCTCGGCATCGGCGAAGTGCGGAGCAATCACGCTCGACGCGCAAACACTCTCAACGGTTTGGGAAGAAGTGTCGAAGGCACTTCGCTCGAGTCAACTCACCGTCGAGGACCTGAGCGGCATGGGGAAAATGCGCACCTACCGGCGCGACCTCGGCTTGCGCGGAGAGGTCGTGTCGAGCCAGTCCACTCTTCGACCAATCACCAATGCGCGCCCGTTTGGAATTCGTGATCCTCTTTCCCTGTCACGACTGGGTTACGTGCGCGGCGACCCACAAAACGGGTGGGAATACTTCGGTCCCGACGAAGCCGTCCTTCTGTCCGACGACTTCGCCGCGACGCACTGCTTCAAGGTGGTTCGCGATGCGAAAAAACGTCCGGGACAAATTGGCGTTGCTTTTCAGCCGGCACCACAGCGAACGGTTTCCGACATCAAGGGAATTCTCTGGGTAAACGAGAAGACCGCTGCGCTGCGCGACGTGGGATTCACCTACGTGAATGCCGGACTACTGACGAGCTTTGAGCCAGGTGGATTCACGAAATTCCGCCAGGTTTCGTCGGGCGGCTGGATCGTCGACGAGTGGCAGCTTCGAATGCCGAAGCTGGCTGTTCGCTACGGTTCGAGTGACATCATCTCATCCATCGGGTTCATCGAGAATGGCGGCGAGATCGTTCCCGACACAATTCCTCCGACCACGCCTGATGAGCAGGTCAACGTAGTAGCTCCCGGACATCTCCAGACAATCCAACGGATTCAAGAACCTGTTGTGACTCTCCGCGTGTCCTTCCGAACATGTCCCACGCACCGTTCGCCCACCGGCTCGATCGACTATTACGAGACGATGTCGCGCGTCTTCTTCGGTCACGCGCAAATGATCGGCGACTTCCTGAATAGTCGGCGGCGTTCCGAACCCTATCGACTGTTCGTCAACGAAGATTGGAATTCGAATGCCAACGTCGCCGGTTATCTGTCCGTCTCTTGAGGGTAAGATGAAAAAAATTAGTATCGCAAACTGCGCTCCCCTGCGAGTTTTCGTATGGCAGCTAGCGCGCCCGTACGTGAGTTGCCAGCCCGGCCAACTCACCGAACCCAATCATGAGGACGACGATGGCTGATCGCTGGCTTATCGAGTACGGGGCGAGCAGGGACAAGATGACGATCGTCGGAAAGGCGGGTACGCGAGCCGACGCCGCTTCAACGGCGCAGACGCATTTTGATGCTTACCCACACGAACCCGAAATGGAGAAAATGGTATTTCCCGCTGACAATCCGGCGGGAGAGTATTGCTGCGCCGGCGGCTTCTACCGCATTACCCGCCTTGGCTCGGGCCAGTGGAAAGCAATCGTAGACTAGCCCGACTTATCCTTCTCGCTTCCGCGACAAGGCAAACCAATCCCGAGAACATTCATGTCTGATAGAGCGGAGATCATGCGGCCGGCACGGACCTGTCGCGCGCACTGCTCATCACGCTCTTCGTATCCGACATCGAGCTGTGGCCGCGCCAACGCGGCGTACGCCCAAATACTGGGAGAGCACAAACCCGCGCGATCAGTCGTGCCTACGGGGCCATTGCACCTCGGGTATCAGGTCGCGGTGCAGGTGACAGCGGCGGCCTGAGCGCAGTACGACTGTCACTTTGTGCACGAGCCGGACGTACGGAAACCGGACATTACCCGGCGAGCTTAGTCATGAGTAGATACGAGCTGAACGTCACAGCGTTGATAGAGTCCGCGCGAGTAGGTGCAGAGTCCCTCAAGGCAAACGCGCCGCGCATGCGAAACAGGAACTTCAGGCAGTTTCGCAATACGCGTTGACTCTGACAGGAAATGCCGACATCGCATTCCTCGATCGTCGCGCGACCGCGTTGCTGACGATTGCAACGGCCAGTCTCGCCGATTTCACGACGATAGAAATCGATGCCGGCCGATTTTTCTCGCAGACCGAAGTAGAGCACTCTGCACCTGTAATTGTCCTTGGCCATCGCCTGGCGCAACAACTCGCCGGAGGGCGTGACGCCTTATGGCTAATCGGCCGCGACGTAAAGGTGGGCGGGCGACGTCTTGAAGTGGTCGGAGTGCTCGCTGCCCCGGAAGTCGGAACGGAGCCCGACTTGACTGCGTTTGCTCCAATTCGCGGTGGACAGAGTCTTTTCCCTCCATCGGCCGAAGCTCGATTGCCGACGCTCAGGCTCAAAGCAAAGACCATTGAAGCCGTAGACACGCTCAGATCCGAAGTCGTCGACTGGCTCTCCGACCGCTATGGCGCGAACGCGGAAAAGCTGTCGGTCGAGGTGGGACTCGAGCGTCTGGAGAACACTCGTCAGGCTATGTTGCTTACAAAGCTGCTGCTTGGGCTGTTCGCAGGACTGATACTAGTCGTAGGCGGCATCGGCATCATGAACGTTCTTCTCGCCTCGGTCGCAGAACGCACGCGAGAGATTGGGATTCGCAAAGCGGTCGGCGCGCGAAGCGCAGACATCCAGGCTCAGTTTCTCGTGGAATCAGTTACCGTGACCAGTGCCGGCAGCGCGATAGGATTCATCTGCGGGGTCGTTATCGCGCACGGAGGAACGGCGGTGTTCCGCATGTGGGCACACGCTCCGATTTATCCTGTTATGCATGCGACTACCGGGCTACTTGCTGCAGGCTCTGCGGTCGTCGTGGGTATTGTGTTCGGAACCTACCCCGCGCGCCTCGCCGCCCAATTGGCGCCGGTCGACGCAATCGCCCGCGAATAGGGTCATTCGCGGGCAACTGCGGAATGCCATCCTACTGGCGCGGCACTCGATCTTGCGGTAGTCGTGGTACCCGCGCTGCATTTACTGCACAGCGTTGATCATGTCGAAGATCGGCAGGTACATCGAGACAACCATTCCTCCGACGACTACACCGAGGAACACTATCATTATCGGCTCGAGCAATGACAACAGGTTGCTGACCGCGGAATCGACCTGCTCATCATAGAAATCGGCGATCTTCGACAGCATCTCGTCGAGCCCACCGGTCTGCTCTCCCACGGAAATCATCGAAATAACCATCGGAGGAAACACGCCTGATTTCTTGAGAGGCGCCGCGATTGTGTCACCTCCTGCGATTGACGAGCGCGATTCCATGATCGCGTCCTGAACCACGCGATTGCCTGCAGTCTTCGCCGTAATCTCCAGGCCGTCGAGAATGCTGACGCCGGAGCTGATCAGAGTGCCGAGCGTTCGAGTGAAACGCGAGACTGCCGACTTGCGAAGTACATCGCCAAGCACCGGAATCCTCAGCAGCATCCGGTCTACTTTCAGCCGTCCGTCGGATGTCGCCCTGTATCTCCTGAAAAGGAACGTTGCGACCGCAATTGCGGCGAGAACAACGTACGAGTATCCCTTGAGGAAGCGCGATGCTCCCATCACGATTCGGGTAGGAAGCGGCAGAGCGAGTCCGGCCGACGAGAACAGGTTTTCGAAAACCGGAATCACGAAGATGAGGAGCACTGTAACGGCGATGCCCGCGACCGACAT
>JBDSBT010000203.1:0-11320 GCA_039921425.1 Gemmatimonadaceae bacterium
GCTATGAACCCGGTAAAGTCTCGATTACGCTCTCCGATCGAGCCCCGAGGGGCTCCGCACTTGTGGTCTCGGAGAATTATTATCCGGGCTGGCACGCGACGGTTGATGGCAGGCCGGCTGCGGTCGGCCGTGCCGATTACGTGCTTACGGGGGTCCAATTGCCTGAAGGAGCGCGGGATGTCGAGCTGTGGTTCGACAACGACACGTACCATCGAGGAAAGCTCATTACGGTTGTCGCCATCCTGGCTTCGATAGCACTCATCTTTGCGGGCGCAGTAACGGAGCGAAAAAAGTTTGCCTGACCGCGCGTTAGTAATCGTTCCTACATACAATGAGAAGGAAAACATCGCCAAGCTCGTCTCGGCGGTGCTTTCGCAGGACCCGACGATCGACATGCTCATCGTAGACGACGGCTCTCCGGACGGCACCGGGGCGCTCATCGACGCTATAGCTGAGTCGGAGCCGAGGGTTCATGCGCTGCACAGGGCCTCTAAGCTGGGTTTGGGGACGGCGTACGTAGCCGGATTTCGCTGGGCACTCGAGCGCGACTATGCATTCATCTTCGAAATGGACGCTGATTTTTCGCATGCCCCGGAAAAGCTGCCCGTATTTCTCAAGGCCATTCGCGACACAGATCTCGTGATTGGATCGCGCTACCAGGATGGCCACGTAAACGTCGTGAACTGGCCGATGAGCCGGCTCTTCCTTAGCTACTCGGCAAATATCTACGCGAGGAGGATTACTGGGTTGCGTATTTTCGACGCGACTGGAGGCTTTAAATGCTTTCGCCGCGAGGTTCTCCAGGCAATCAACTTGTCGGACGTGCGTTCGAATGGATACGCGTTTCAGATCGAGATGACGTTCCGGGCATGGAAGAAGGGTTTTCGGATTCTAGAGATCCCGATTGTGTTCGTCGATCGTACCGAGGGCTCCAGCAAGATGTCGAAGCGAATCGTCCGGGAAGCCGTATGGATGGTATGGCGGCTTCGCTGGTGGGGAATAACCGGGCGAGTTTGATGGAGCTCAATCGGACATTCTACAAGATGAGCGGGTCGGGGAATGATTTCGTCTTCTTCGACTTGAGCGACGGAGAAGCGCCCGACCTGGAAAATGCGCCGGCCATCAGGGCTCTCAGCGCGCGCGGCACAGGTGTAGGCGCCGACGGGGTCGTGTTCATGCGGCCGAAGACCGACCGCGCATTCGCTATTCGATATTACAATAGTGATGGGTCCCTCGGAGAGCTTTGCGGCAATGCGACTCTTTGCGCGACACGACTCGCTCATGAGATCGGGCTCGTTTCGGCCGGCGAAGTTGCTATTTCCACCGATGCCGGAGTTGTAGCCGCACGGATGGTGGACGGATTCCCGGAGATCGATCTGGCGCCGGTTTCAGAGGTCCAGCTTGAAGCGGCGTCTATCCCGAGGCTGGATCGGGAGCAGTCCCTCGGCTTCGCCCTGGTGGGTGTTCCGCACATTGTGATCATCGACTCAGATGTGGAGACGGCGGACATAGTTGGCCGCGGTTCCAAGCTTCGGCGTGAGGTGTCACTCAGAGACGGCGCGAACGTGAATTTTCTGTCCGAGACGCCGGATGGTTGGGTAACACGGACGTACGAGCGTGGGGTCGAAGGAGAGACATTGGCCTGCGGCACGGGGGCAGTCGCCGCCGGCATTCTGCTCGTGGAATGGGGCAGGGCTCTATCGCCCGTTTCTCTGCGGACACGGTCTGGCAAAGCGCTCGAGGTGAAGGTCAGGCGCGAAGGAAACACCTGGTATCCATCGTTGCGCGGGTCGGCTGAAATCGTTTTTTCGGGCGAGCTCAGGGACCTTACTCTGGGCTAATCGGGCCGGTTCTGCCGACCGTGATCAGCTTGTTCGCCGCCAAAGTCCTGGTGAATCATCCATTCTCGGGGCGGAGGCGCCCGATAGTGACACTTTATCGAGGCGAGAGCACCTAAGCTATTGATCACGTTTGATTTGCGGCTCATTGGACGAAGTGGACGGCTACGTTTGTCCACAGTTATCCACCTGGTATGGTTTACATAACATATATTATACGCTGTTATTATAGGTCAGATGGACACCCGGGATACAAAACGGGCGCTTTGCTGGCGCCAGTCTCGAGTGCCCTTCCACTGCTTCATAATTAGCTGCGCGGCTCTGGATTAGCCGTCATTTCGCCCAGACGAACCCTCGCCTCACCGGCAACCGTGCCTTTGGAGTCGGCACCGAGCTCAGTCCAGATTGCCTTTGCCTTTGCCGAGTCGCCGCCGTTGAGGTAGGCTTTGGCAGCCAGCGATTGGTAGCGTTGGCGGTCCGCGTCGAACCGGGCGACCTTGGCTGCCTCCTCGTATTCCGCGCCCGCTTCCTTGAACTTTTTGAGCTGCTCATAGCCGCCAGCCATGACGGCGTGCACAGACGACGAGTAGTCGCCGGCCTTTTCGGTACCCTTCAGGGCGTCAACTCCAGCCTGATACTTCTTCTCCTCAAACAGGATCTGCGCGAGGGCTAGCTTCGCCTGGGTGGCCGCTGGCGCGCCATCGTAGCGGCTGATCATTTTCCGAAGGTCGGATTCTGCGAGCGGCAGGTTGCCCGAAACCGCCGACCTCTGCGCTGCGATATACGCCCTTTCGGCTCGCTCTGATTTGAGTGCCTGGGACCGAGTGTAGAACCATCCTCCGACGGCGAGAGCGACGACGACTGCGGTTCCCCACATTACCTGGCGGCTGTAGAGCTGAAACCAGTCCATCATTGACTCGGTGCGTTCGGACGAAGGAGAAGTTGAGTTCATTTTTTCGTTGTTGATATTAAACGGAGGTTGATGCCCCCGGGGTGACTCGAACACCCGGCCAACGGTTTAGGAAACCGCTGCTCTATCCACCTGAGCTACGGGGGCGAATCGCGGGGCGATTAGAGCCCCGAGCCAAGTTAATCATGTTGACCTTTTACCCCAAGAGCAGGCCGCCTCCAACTACCAGTTGCAGTTTCGCTACTTTCGCATGGCGAATGGAAATTCCAGCCCGATCGTGTCGGATGTCCGCTCGAGGTCAATCACGGCCGTAACCTCCGCGCCATCCGGGCCCCGTGCCAACAGCCTCCTCAGCTCAACCAGGCGCTCGTCGGAGCCCGACGCGGTGACTTCGACGCTCCCATCGGGTCGGTTTTTCACCCAGCCGGAAAGCTGAAGACGCCTGCCCGACACTCGCACGAACCATCTGAAGCCAACTCCCTGAACCCGTCCGGTCACCTGCACGTGCAGAGTGGCCATGGATTTCAGTCGCGCATCCGCAGTAGAGCCGCAATTGCGGCTGCCATCGCCGCCTCCGGCGGGATGCCGCTCAGCCGATCGATCAACAGCTCGCCAGACCGGATTCTTCGCGCGATGCCGTCGAGCGCCCGGACCACTTCATCGGCGGATGCCGGAACGTCCGAAGAACCCCGCCTCCACCGGCTGTGTCCCATGGGCAACGGCTCTCCGCTCCATTCGTGGGTATCCCACGAGTGGGATGCCGCCAATCGCTCCGGCGACGGTACGCTCAATGTCGCCGCCCCGTTCCAGTCGAACGACTGCCACCTGGCGATTGCCCATCCTGCGGCATCAAGGTCTGCCGGCTCATCCCCGAACTCCGGCACTGCATCGCTCGCGAGAAATTCATCTATTGGCGGAATCGCAGACGAGCCAGCGTCCATAAAATCGTCGATCGAAGGCAGGCCGTCGAGAAAATCCCGGATCGACGGAAGTACCTCGAACTGCGGCACGGCGCGCGAAACGGCGACGCCTGGCATTGCAAATGGTGGATATCCCATCAACTCTCCCAGCTGTGCTTGCCGACGAGCGGCACGAATCGAACAGGAGCGACATCCTCTCTTGTCAATTCAGCTCCTTTGCGGGTAAACAGATTCAGAATCTGTTCATCGCGGTCACCGAGCGGAATCAGGAGCCGACCTCCTTCCGCAAGCTGCTCGACATACGCCTCGGGCACATCCGGCGCTGCTGCGCCGACCAGGATCGCGTCGAACGGCGCGAACTGACGCCATCCGAGTGTGCCATCGCCGAGCATCAGTGAAATATTGTTTGTTCCCATCTCTCTCAAGACTTCTCGGGCCTTGTCGAGCAGCGGCGCGATGCGTTCGATGGAAAACACCTGCGATGCAAGGCGCGACAGGAGCGCCGTCTGATATCCCGAGCCAGTCCCGATCTCGAGCACTCTTTCGTTGCCCTTGAGCTTCAGAATTTCGAGATAGCGAGCGTGAATCGAAGGCTGCGAAATGGTCTGGCCATTTCCAATTGGCAGGGCCGAATCTTCGTAGGCGCGATGCCGAACACCGGTTGGCACGAACAAGTGCCTCGGAACCGAATCGATTGCGTGCAAAACGGACAGGTCCCGGATGCCCTGACCCTGCAAGGTTTCCACGAGGCGGCGGCGCGCGCCGCGATACTCCTGCGGGTCTACTGCTCGCGCCACCATGACTCCGGCTCGTGGAGCATCGCGTGATGCGTCACGTCGAGATGGAGCGGCGTTACCGAGATATAGCCTTCTCGAACCGCCATGAAATCAGAATCCGCGGGCCCCGACCACTCAATGGACCCGCCTCCGATCCAGAATATCTCGCGACCCCACGGATCCTTCATACGCTTTATCGAATCGGAATACACGCGCTGGCCAAGCCTCGTCAGTCTCACGCCGCGATTCTCCGAGCCACGAACAGGCGGAATGTTCACATTGAGAAGCGTGTGCGGGGGAAAAGCGGGCAACGACGTGAGGTGCTTCAGCAAAGAAGTCAGCATGGGAATCTGATGGTCGAGCATTGTTACATCCGCGCGAAGATCTCCTCCCGCGAACGAAATCGCGATCGACGGGATTCCAATCGATATGCCTTCCATGGCAGCGGCCACTGTACCAGAATACAGAACATCCTCACCCATGTTCTGCCCGTGGTTGATTCCGCTCAGCACGAAATCTGGACGCTCCGGCATCAATGCCTCGACGGCGAGCATCACACAATCCGTAGGCGTTCCGTCAATTTGCCAGCGACGTTCGCCGCGGTTGATCGGGCGCACCGGATGATGCAGCGTCAGCGAGTGGCTCGTCGCGCTTTGCTCGCGATCGGGTGCAACAACGGTGACTTCGCCGAGTGGCTCGGCGGCGGCGACAAGGCACTTCAACCCGTGAGCAAGAATGCCATCGTCGTTCGTGCATAGAAGTCGCATCAGGTGCCCGGATCCAACGGAGCAACGGGCCTCGCAACGTGTTTCTTCATTGCGCCGGACCGGTGGGACCACAGCACGCCCATTACACGCACCGCATCGTGTACCTCACGGAAATAGCTCGGCGGTCCATAGATGGTAGAGATCGGAACGTTGGTAATGGAAAAACCCGCGCGCGCAGCGCGAATGATGAAGTCGGTCTCGAATTCGTACCGGTCGCCAGTGGCATGAATTTCGTCGAGCACTTCCCTTCTGATTCCCCGAAATCCGGATTGGCTGTCGTTCACGCCGCCGCCAGAAACAAGCCGGGTCGCCGTCGTTGAAAGGAAGTTCGCAATTCTCCGGTGCTTCGGCATCTGCTCGCCAGTGAGATCGCGTGTTCCGATTGCGACGTGACACGAAGCAAGCGCGCCAAGAACCGATGGAGCGAAAGCCGGATCGTGCTGTCCATCCGAGTCGATGGTCATTACTTCCCTGCAATCGACCTCCTTCGCCACGGCGAAGCCCGCTTGAAGCGCCGCACCTTTACCCCGATTGACCTGAAACTCGATGACACGATCGCACAGGGATCTGAGTAAGGCGCCGGTCCCGTCCGCCGATCCGTCGTTCACGCCAACGATGTAACCGTCGGGCACCGTTTTCCTGAGCCCCTTTACCACCGGAGTCAGAGTATTCGCAGCATTGAAGGCCGGCAGTACGACAACCGTCCGACTCATGCTTTTGGCTCGTCTCCGTCCAGGATTTCCGCTATAGCACGAAGCTCTGATTCGAGGGACTCGACGGTCTGCATGTCCAATGCGGCCCGTGCGATGCTCCGCAGCTCACCATTCTTCTTGTATTCGTCGATCTTCTGGCGCGCGCCGTCGATCGTGTACTTCTCAGTGTACAGAAGCTGGCGCACAAGCATGATCAGCTCGATCTCGCGGCGCTGATACACGCGATTGCCGGAACGATTCTTGGCAGGATGGAGAAACCTGAACTGGCTCTCCCAATACCTGAGGACGTGGGGCTTCAGATCGGTGAGGTTGCACACGTCACCCATCGAGAAAAATTCTCTGATCGGCTCGGTCGCCATCAGTCGCTCTCCGCTCGAAGCTCTCGCGTCATCAACGCACCGATCGCGTCGCGCGCGGACTGACTCTCAAAAAGCACCCGATGCACTGCGTCGACAATTGGCATCTCGACTTTCTCCCGCGCTGCAAGCGCATGAGCACTGCGAGTCGTAACAACACCTTCCGCCACGGTTTCCTTGCCTGCCAGCACTTCCTCGAGGGGCGCGCCACGTCCGACTTCTACACCGACACTACGATTACGGCTGAGGCTCCCCGTGCACGTCAACACAAGGTCGCCGAGTCCGGCCAGGCCAGAGAGCGTTGCGGGATCTGCGCCGAGCTTTACGCCAAGGCGCGTCATTTCAGCCAGGCCACGGGTAATGAGTGCCGCACGTGCATTAAACCCGAGCCCAAGGCCGTCAGCGATGCCGGTTGCAACTGCCATGACGTTCTTCAGCGATCCGCCTACCTCTACTCCAATAACGTCCGACTGTGTGTACGCGCGAAAGTGCACGGAGCTGAATGCAGTTTGAGCCATCAGGGCGGCACTCGCATCGGCCGACGCAACAACGACTGCTGTCGGCTGCTGTGCGACTACCTCCGCAGCGAAGCTCGGACCCGAAAGCGCAACGACCACGGCTTGCGGAATTTCTTCTGCGATCACGTCGGTCATCAGGCAAAGCGTGTCTCCCTCGATGCCTTTCGACGCCACCACAACAGGAACGCCGGCAGGCACCAGATCCTTCGACGCCTTGGCGATAGCCCTGAGCACGTGTGATGGAGTCGCGAAGGTAACAAGTTCAGTCCCCTTCAGCGCGTCGTCGAGATTGTTGTGCGCGCAAAGTGTATCCCAGAGAGCATGACCGGCGAGAAAACGTCGGTTGACGTGCGACCTGTTGATACTCTCCACGACATCCCATTCGTATGCCCAGATGGACACGTCGTGCCCGTTTCTGGCGAGGAGATCCGCGAGTGCGGTCCCCCACGCGCCCGCGCCAACTACCGCGCATCTAGTCACGCTTGAACTGTCTCCCGTTTCTTCGCGCCAACTTTCGGTTCGGTCCCGGCCCGAAGCCGACCAACGTTCGCCCGATGCATCCAGATTACGAAGAGGCCGATCGCACAGCTGATCAGGAAAAGCGCTGTCGGGCCGCCATGAAAAAAGAAGATCATTGTCGGCAGAAGGACGGCAGCCACCATCGATCCAAGACTCGCGTAGCGCGTTGCAGCAACCGTGATAACGAAACCGGCGAGCGCGATAACGGCGGGTATCGGAGCAAGACCAAAGAAAACACCGCCGGCGGTCGCCACACCTTTGCCACCGCCCTTCCCCATCAGGAAAATGGGACGCACATGTCCAACGATTGCAGCGCAGCCAAACGCAATTGCCCAAAGCTCAGGATGCAACGCATTCACATGCGGCCCGAGAAGAAGGGGCGGCAGCATTCCCTTCAGGGTATCGCCGAGATAGACGAGGCCGCCAATGCGCTGTCCAAGCACTCGAATCGCATTAGTAGCTCCCAGGTTTCCTGATCCGTGCTTTCGCAGGTCCACGCCTTTCGCCTTCCCTGCGATGTAGGCGAAAGGAATCGAACCCGCGAGATACGAAATCAGGACCCCGAGAAGCGGATTCACCTTTCGACTGGAGTCGAAACCGACTTGCGCCTCATCACTACGCGAAGGGGGCTGCCTGTAAACCCCCACGCCTCACGAAATCCATTGTGCAGATACCGGATGTAGTGCTCCTGCACAAGATCCGGATTATTCCCGAAAACTGCTATCATCGGTGGTGTCGTCTCCACCTGCGTTGCGTAATTGAGCTTCACTTCGCGTCCAGCTGCCTGCGGCGGCTGTCTGCGGGCAAGCAATTCTTCGAGCTTGGTATTCACCTGCGACGTAGAAATGCGCTTCTTCCGCTCCTCGTCCACTTTTACGATCGTGTCGAGGATTTTCGTCACGCGCTGGCCCGTCAGGGCCGATGTGAAGATGAACGGCACGAACTTGAAGAACGGCGCCTTCTCCCCCGCTTCCTTCTCGAATTTGTATGCAGAGTTGGTTTCCTTCTCGGCAAGGTCCCACTTGTTCACAACCACTACAAGGCCCTTTCCGGCTTCCCACGCTAACGCGGTGATCTTCATGTCCTGGTTGTGGAGGCCTTCGACAGCGTCGATGACGAGCACGCAGATATCGGCGCGCTCGATGGCGCGGCGCGATCTCAGCGAGGAATAGAACTCGATGCCGTCGTCCACTCTCGATTGACGACGAAGACCAGCGGTATCGATGAAAACAACCTCGCGGCCGTGATAGTTCATCGGCGTATCGATCGCATCTCGCGTCGTGCCTGCCTCATCGTTGACGACGAGACGCTCCTCGCCAAGCAGGCGATTGACTAGCGACGACTTTCCGACGTTCGGACGGCCAATCACCGCGACCTTCAGCGCCTCGGCCACTTCTTCGCTGGCAATCGGAATTTGGGTGACGACAGCATCCAGCATATCGCCCGAATTCTTTCCGTTCTGCGCTGATACCGGAATCACGTCACCGGCGCCTAGCGAATAAAACTCGTAAAAGTCGGTGGATGCTGGATCGTCCACTTTGTTCGCGACCAGTACCCAGGGCTTGCGCGATTCACGCAGCAGATCGACGACTCTCGAGTCGCTTGGGTGGAGGCCAGCTTTTGCATCGACAACGAGGATCATCAGGTCCGACTCTGCGATCGCCTCCAGAACCTGGCGACGGATTTCAAGGTCCATTGGAAGGTGCGGGTCGTCCGTCAGGCCACCGGTGTCAACGAGCCAGAAATTGCGTCCGTTCCACTCCGCTCTCGCGAAGTGTCTGTCACGAGTTGTGCCTGCCTCGCCGCTGACGATCGCACTGCCATCGCCGACGATTCTGTTGAATAACGCTGACTTCCCTACGTTCGGGCGTCCGACGATTGCTACGACTGGAATATTCATGCTACTGCCGCGAGTTCTTCGCTGCCTAGAATGTCTATGAAATCGTACGACGGCTGTACTGGCATCGGGAACGTTTCCCGAAGCTCATCGAATGCAACGTCATCCAGGAAGATGCGGTCTTCATTGATCGTTTCGGCCGGAATGAGAGCGAGATCGAGATCTGTTCTGCCGGCCAACGCGCGCGAAATGTCAGCGCCCACCAGCAGCCCCGCAGTTGTAATCGTCGGGCCAAAAAGCGTGTTATCGGTTGGAATCAGCTCGAAGGTTGCGCCGGTTGCCGCGGAAAGCTTGTGGAGAAGGTCCGGCATAAGCGGCGACATTGCCTTGCCGGTCACGACGCCAATACGAAGCCCGTCGAGCCGCGGAAGATCACCGAGGCCTTCCTTGATGCGCATGCGAAGCTGAGTAATGGAACCGATTCCGTTCTCGATCTGCGCAAACTCACCGTAGTGCGCGGCGCCTGGCAATTCGACCCCGGCAAGCAGGTACAACTCGTCGGAACCAAATACCCAGGTGTCGCCATTGCGCTCTCGGCGCGCGCGCTCGCTCCACTTGTCGACCTGGGCGATGAGTCCACGTGCCTTTCGAGCGTCCATCGACTCGCCACTATACAAATGAGAGAACTGGGTCAGGCCAACTGGCACCACCGCCGCAGAAATAACGGCATCGCGAAGGCTCCAGAGATCGGAAAGAGACTCCTCGAGAATCGCGCCGTCATTCAGCCCGGGAACGACCACCATCTGGCAATGGAACTGAATTCCGCCATTTGCCAGGCGAGTCAGCTGATCGACGATGTTGGGAACACGCGGGTTGTTGAGCAGAACCTTTCGCGCTTCCCAGTTGGTCGCGTGCACCGACACGTACAAGGGTGACAGCCGGTACTCGAGAATCCGCGCAATGTCCTTCTCTTTCACGTTGGAAAGCGTCGCAAAATTCCCGTAGGTGAACGACAATCGGTAGTCGTCGTCGCGGATGTAGAGGTTCTTTCTCAGTCCCTGCGGCAAGCCTTCTATAAAGCAGAACTCACATCGATTGGCGCAGCGGCGGACGTTGGGTGGCTCCAGCGCGAGACCGAGCGACTCGCCGTCCGGCCGTTCGATCTCGTAGATGATCGCTTCGCCACTGGGCTGTCTCGCCTCGACGACGAGCTCATCTTCGGCAGACAAAAATTCCCAGTCCAGAAAGTCCTGAATGGCGCGGCCATTTACGGAAACAAGCTCCGTACCCGGAACGATTCCAATGTCTTCTGCAATGCTTTCCGGATACACGCGCGCGACTCTGACCATAGCTAAAGTAATTTATAGCTCTGGAAGCCGAAAACAAACCCGGGACGTAGTTTACGTGTTAAACGCTGGCATTTGACGCGAGCGTTTCAAGGAGCTTTCGAGCCTGATCTACGTTGAAGCCGGCGACCTTGGCGATCGCCTCTTCACCGGCATCGCGAACCCCCTGAACGCTACCAAATTCCTGGATCAGGCGGCGACGTTTGACGGGACCAATGCCCGGAACTTTCAAAAGCTCCGACGTCACTGTCCGCATCGTTCGGCGCTTGCGATTGTACGTGATCGCAAAGCGATGTGCCTCGTCCCGAAGCTGCTGAAGCATCCTGAGAGCAGTCGAGCGCCGCGACATTCGGATTGGATCCGATCGTCCCCAGATGAAGACCTCCTCATCCCGCTTGGCAAGGCTGATGAGAGGTCTGTCGCCAAGGGAAAGCGTGGCCAGCGCTTCGTGCGCCGCCGACAGCTGGCCCTTCCCTCCATCGACGACGATCAGATCCGGGAGTGGCTTTTTGTCTTCAACTCTCCGGATGAAATAGCGGGAGACTACTTCTCGCATCGAGGCGAAGTCGTCTGTGCCCTCGACGCTCTTGACCTTGAACTTCCGGTACTCCGCGCGCTTCGCCCTGCCGTTCTCGAACCATACGCACGACCCAACCGTGTCTGTTCCCTGTGTCGTGGAGATGTCGAAGCAGGCCATCGTCCGCGGTAGTTTCTGGAGGCCGAGCTCTCTGGCCAATTCGTAGACGGGGTCGCCGGCTCTTGTACCGCCCTCGACTGTTGAGAGACGAAGCTCTTCCAGCAGGTGTCGCGCGTTTTGCTG
>JBDSBT010000204.1:0-12149 GCA_039921425.1 Gemmatimonadaceae bacterium
AACGGCAGGATCCTGCACGTTCACCATCATCAAGTCGGTGCCAGACTCCGAGCCACTGGCGTACACCACATACTGACCGTCGTGTGAATAAACAGGAGTGATATTCAACCCGCCACCGCCGATAGTGCGCGTGCGGCCCGTCGCCAGCTCCGCTTCCTCGAGCTGAGTGCCACCTCCTGCAGCGACGAACTTCGAGTAGATGAGCTTGTCGGCGCTCGGATGCCACGCCGGCGACATGGCCAGCCCGCCCCTCGTCAGGGCACGATCGTTTGCTCCATCGCTATCGACTATGCGGATCACGCCACCCTGCGAGTACGCTATTCTGCTCGCGGCAATGCCGCTCTTTCCCGTGATCCAGCGCTCGACTTCATCGCTGATGCGGTGCAGTCCCATTCTTTGCGCGTCTGCCGTAGCGATGCGATTGACCGAGTCCTGGCGCGCCAGCCGCGTCGCTGTGGACGTAATCGAAGCCGTGACGGAATCGCGTCTGTCGTCCTCCCAGCGGTTGATGCCGCGCTTCAAGTAGACAGCCGCAGCCGAGTCTCTCCGGAGCGAGTCGCGAACGACGAAACGCCTCTGACGCGTGTCCTTGGCCAGACGTGGCCGGCGCATAACGTCGGCGCGTGTCTTGAGGGTTCGGTACATCGCATCGCGAAGCGACTTTTCCCGGAACGTCGTCGCAGTGGTGATCGAGTCCACCAGGGTTGCATCGCGATTGGGGGGAATCGGCGCAACCCTGAAGTCGCGGGCGTCGAGTCGTCTTGCTGCGCTGACATCGTAGAGCGCGACCGAATAGCCGGTTGCAGTCCTCTTCGCCTGGATAATCGCCGCAACGCCCAGGTTCGCGAATAACGAATAGTTGTAATTCTGACCGGGCGCGGGCGTTAAGCCAGCGAGTGTCTCGTCATCGAGAACAAGGAGAGTGACTCGATCACTGTAGTCGAGATCACGCTGGATAATCGTGCGAACCGAATCGCCCGGAGTCGGGTCAACCGGCATTACTACGACCTTCGGCGTTGTGCCGCGAGGGTACCTGAGCTCGAGCCGAACGCCGGGGGCAACATGAGTTGTGTCCTGGCCGCATGCGGTGGTGCTAATCGCTGCAGCCGCGATGCCGGCGAAGATCGCGGTTGTGAGAATACGGTGCATCATCTGATCAGACGTGGGTCGAAGCTGAAGACCACGGGAAGAGCGTCATCGTGAAACCCTTCCGGCAGTGGACCAAATTCGCGAGCAGCCTCTTCGATCGAGGCCTGTGCCTCGACATCGAAGGCGTAATTGCCCGAGCGAGTGACAAAGCCAATACCAATTACCGAGCCGTTGCGACGAATGACGAATCTAACATCGGCGCGCAGCCCCGAGTTGCTGTCCTGAGGTTTGAATCGAAGCGCAATCTGGCGCACGATGTTGTTCAAGTACCCTGGAAATGGAAAATCGATTCCTTCAGTTTGAACGGTCGCAACGTCGCTGCCCTTCCCGCCAATTGGACCCCCACCTGCCTTTGGCGCCGGAGTCTTGGGCACAGCCGCGGCTGGTTTTGCGATCGGGGTCGCCTTGGGCTGAACTTTCGAAGGAGCGATTTTCGGCGTCGGAAGAGGTGACACCTTCGGCGGCACAGGAGTCGGCGAAGTCACGGGTGCCGGCAGCGGTGGGGTTTCGGCAACTTCCGGCTGGACGACGCCGATTGCACGAGGGCCAGCAGGAGCGGCGATAATGTTGACTCTGTAACTGGGCGGAAGCGCCTGAGGCGGCCCTTCCCGGAAACTCAGCGCCACGAGCGCAACGAGAGTGGCATGCAGGGCGACCGACATTCCCGCCGGTCGTCCGAGATGAGTTCCCGTCCATCCCTTCATTTCTACGGCGCCTGCTCAGGCTCCAGCACCAGCCCGACATCAGCAATTCCGGTTGAGCGCATCACTGCCAGAACTTTCGCGACGGTTCCATATGGAACGCCCTGATCTGCGCGAAGATAAATGCCATCCTTGCCGCGCGACGATGCAAGCGCCCTGAAAGTCGCGCGGAACTCGGAAAAAGTGAGAGCCGTTTCATCGACGTGGATAGTTCCCGCCTTGTCCACGGTCACGACCAGCCCGCTCTTCGGCTCGAGTGGGCGCGCTTCACCCTGAGGCAATGCAATGTCTACTCCGCCCTGCATGATCGGCGCCGTGATCATGAAGATCACCATCAGAAGCATCATCACGTCGATGAGGCTGACGACGTTGATTTCGCCGTTGAGCATCATCCTCTGCCGCCGCCTGCGCATCTAGATGCGACCTTCGCGAACCATGAGCGCAATCAGCTCCGAGCCGAATCCGTCGAGTTCTCCGTCAATCCGGTTCAACCGGTGAGCGAAGATGTTGTAACCGAACACGGCGGGAATGGCGACCGTTAGTGCCGCGGCAGTTGCAATCAGCGCCTCGGCAACTCCCGGCGCGACTGCACCAATGTTGCCGGAGCCTTTCGTGGCAATTCCAATGAAGGCTTCGATGATGCCGAGCACGGTACCAAGCAATCCGATCAGCGGGCTCACTGATCCGATTGTTGCCAGCGACGGCACAAAGCTTCCGAGCCTGTCACGCACCGCCCCACTCTCCGAATCGAGTACCTGGCGAAGCGCCTCGACCTGGGACGCACTGAGACGCGCGCGTCGCTCGCCCTGTGGAGCGAGAGCAGGCGTGGTCTCGGTGATAAATCTGACAGCTCGTGTCATAACGTCGCGTTGCGGGCTTGCTGGGGAACGCTCCGAAACTTCGGCAGCCTCGTCCAGCGTGTGAGTTCTCTCAAAGCTCGCGATGAAAACCCGCCCTGCGCTTTGTGCCCGTTTGAACTCTATTGCCTTGCCGAGCATGATTGTCCAGCTCACGAGCGAAAGGATCGCAAGAATCGCCAACACGATCTTCGTTGGAAGTGTCGAGCTCGTCACGAGATCGATGGGCGACGACGGAACCGCGGCACCAACCTGCATCGCGATATAAATCATGTTTGCGCCGCGCCGTGGCTTTCCGACCATGCAAACGTCTCCGCCAGTCCTTCCGGCAGCGACACCCGCGGCCTCCACCCAAGGAGTCGCCCGGCTTTCTCGGCGTCGAGAAAGCTCTCCTGCTGTTCACCCGCTCGCTTCGGCGCGAACGAAACCGGCACTTCAGTCTTCGCTGCCTCTTGCAGGAGCCGCGCGAGATCGACCACGGACGTACCAACTCCCGTGCCGACATTGAACGCGCGGGCATCGATACGCTCGGCCGGCGGAATCTTCCCCGTCGCGGCAAGGAATACCGCCCGTGCAACGTCGCCGACGTAGACATAGTCTCGCGTCTGAAGACCATCGCCGAAAATCGTCAACGGCTTTCCATCAAGAATCCTCGTGCAGAAGATTGCGACAACGCCTGCCTCCCCATGCGGATCCTGACGCGGTCCGTAGACGTTGCCAAACCTCAGCGCAACGTGCTCGATGCCGTGAACGCGACCGTAGTAGGATAGGTAGTACTCCGATGCGAGCTTGGAGATCGCATACGGCGACTCGGGATCCTTCGGAAAGACTTCAGCATTCGGCGGCTTATTGAAGTCGCCGTAAATCGCGCCGCCGGTGGACGTAAAGACTATCCGGCCCGTTGAGCTGGCCTGCTTCATCGCCTCGAGTATGTTGAGCGTCCCGATGATGTTCGTGTTCGCGTCGAATACTGGATCGGCGACACTTTTTCGCACGTCGATCTGCGCGGCGAGGTGGACGACAACATCGAACGAACCTTCTGTCACAATTCTTCTGGCCTCGGGTGAGGCGACGCTGACCTCGTGCAGGCGAGACCCCTCGGGCGCATTAGCGCGACTACCGGTCGAGAGATCGTCGATGATCTCCACATCAAAACCCTCGGCGATAAACAGATCGGCGACGTGCGACCCGATGAATCCGGCTCCGCCAGTGACGAGCGCTCGACGACTCATTGTTCGACGTCCGACTTCGATATCGGCTTGTCTTCGAGCGCGAAGAGATATCTCGCCGCGTCCACGACTCCGAGTCCTCTGCCATTGGCGGCAGCGGCTTTCAGCCGCACACTGGGCTCATGCAGAAATTTGTTCATCAACGCCCTGGAAAAATGTTTGACAGCCTCAGTTTGTTCGTCGCTCAGATCGCCCATGTGTTTCAACGCCACTGACAGCTCATCGGCCCTCACGCGTTCCATTTGCGATCGAAACTCGGTAACAACCGGAACTGCTGCGAGACCCGCCAGCCATTGCCAGTATTTGTCGACTTCCGATCGGATGATCTTTTCAGCAGCGGGTATGTCTTCGTTCCTTCGCTCAAGATTTGCGGCAGCAGCGGCTTTAAGGCTGTCGAGATCATACAGAAAGACATTTTCCAGCTCCGCTACGTTTGATGCGACGTCGCGTGGCAGCGCGATATCCAGAATACACAGCGGTCTGCCGCCGCGTTGCGCCAGAGCGGGCTTCACGTGGCCGATCTCGACGATCGGGTGCGGCGATGCCGTCGAACAAAGCAGGATGTCCACCGTATGGAGGCTCTGCCAGCATTCGTCGTAATGCATGGCCGACGCACCGTGCTCGGCCGCAAGCGCCTCGGCGCGCTCGAACGTCCGGTTCGCCACAATGGAGACGCGCACCCCCTCCTTTCTTAGACAGGCGAGCGCGATTGCCGCTACATCGCCGGCGCCGAGGACCATCGCGCGGCGGCCGGACAATGAGCCAAAAATCTTTTTCGAGAGTTGAACCGCGGCGGAGCTTACCGATGCTGCTCCCCTACCAATTCCTGTTTCCTCTCGCACTCGCGATCCAACCAGGAGCGACGTCTGGAAAAGGCGGTTGAGCGCCGCGCCTGATTCTTCGCGCGAACCTTCCCAGGCGTCGCGAACCTGTCCGTGAATCTGTGCTTCACCGAGAATCATGGAGTCAAGACCGGACGACACTCCGAAGAGATGGCGTACTGCTTCGCGGTCGCGGTGAACGTAGACGTACTGACTCACGTCGGCACCAAGTCGCGACGACAACAAGTCGCGAGCGAGCGTCGCCGATTCGTCGTTGCTGTCTATCATGTAGATCTCGGTGCGGTTGCACGTCGAGAGCATTACAGCTTCCGAAATGACGCCGGAATCGCGAAGCCCCTCCAAGGCCTGCCGGCCTTCGAGCTTACTGAAACACAGTTTTTCGCGGATCTCGATCGGCGCAGTCCGGTGATTCACGCCGGTTACTAGGAGCGACAAGCGGCTAACTCCTCGCTGAATGTCGCGTTCTCCACGCGGGCGCAGAAGTCTGCACCGATGAGCATCGGATGGATCTTTGCCCACTCCGCTGAACCACCTTCCGCGAGAACTTCGGCGCGAAATTGCGCGCATGCGGCGACGGCGTCCCCGTAACGGTCGTCAAAACGCGCCGCTACTGCGTCCCGAATCCTCCCGGCGGCGGAAGGTACGTTGCCAGCGGTAACGCCGATTGCAACCGGCCCGGCCCGGTGAACGGCCATCGATATGAACGATCCCTCGGTTGGAGAATCCGCAACGCTCGCGAGCCGGAATCGCGAACGCGCGTCCGCAGCGACGGTCGCGTTCACGCTCGGTGAGTCGGTCGCAGCGAACACAATCTGGCACTCGCCAATGTCATCTACACCCACGTAGATACGCCTGTCGATTGCGAGCGAATCGTTATCGGCCGCCGCTTCAATGAGCTCCAGTGTTACAACCGGGGCGATCACGCGAACGGTCGCGCCAGCAGAAAGCAGCGAGATCGCCTTTCGGGTTCCAACTTTACCACCGCCAACGACGAGCGCAGAGATCTTCTCGCCATTGAGCGAAATCGGCAGCGCGGTCAGAGGAATTGTCCTCTGTCGAAGGCAATCGCACGAAATACCACGTAGAGCACCATCACGCTGGCGAACGTAATCGCCGACATCACGGCCGCGCGACGCGCCTGCCAACCTCGGAGTAAACGGCCGAGAGCGAGAGCGCCGACGCAGACCCACGCGCCCAGCCCCCACACAAGCTGCGGAACGACGAGCGTGCGGTACGCTATTGAATAGGCACCAGCGAGGGCGAGCCCGGTCGTCAGTCCGAAGAACCCGGCGACTGACGCAATGTGATTCACACGGTCGAGCGTATCGAGCGGAGGAAAGAATCGGTAGATCGCGCCGAATCGCGCCGACTTGAGCTCGCGTCGCGCGACGAGATACATCGTTCCTGCCGCCGCCGCCGTCGCGTAAGCCCCCATCCCGACGAAGCTCAGCACGATGTGACTGACGAGCCAGAAAGCCTGAGTTCCGCGTGGATCGAGGAAAGGGTGAAGACCCGTTAGGTGGCCCGCGGTGGTGACGAGCGCTGCAAGAGGAGCCGCGATGAGTGTGAGACTCACCTCTCGCGCGAAAACCTCGACGAGCAGAAGCGCGATAGCGAGAACAAAACCAGCGAAGGACAAGGCCGGCCCAAGACCAGTAAGCGATCCAGAACCGCTTGCGCTGACAAGACTCGTAAGGGCGACGAGATGCGCCAGCACGCCGGCCGTAAGCACGGCCACGACTGCCTTCACTGGCGCTTCAACGCGCCTCGCGAAAGGCAGAGCGGCCAAGCCGGCCGCCGCTATGTAGCAGGTTATTGCAACGAAGTGGGCGATCACCATCATTATTGCCCTAATTTAACCGCCGGAGAGCTCCCGTGAGAACGCCGAATGACGGGATATCAGGGGACTCTTGCAGTGAGCCTTGCAACCATGCCCTTTCGGATGCGCGGCTGAGCCTGCTCGATGAGAATTGCCGTGACCCCGAATGGCGTCACTTTGACCACTTCCGCGACCGCCGCGAGAACCGATGGAGCAGGATACTGAGGATCGACACTCTCGTCGATCAGAGTAAACCAATCGCCGACTCGCACGCCGTTGCCCGCTTTAAACGAAAGCACAACGTAGTTCTGAAGCGATGGCAACACCGGGTTGTTCGCGATGTAGATCACGTGCTCAGACGGGCCTGCTTTCACGGCCACGGGAGAACCCGGGCTCGAACGCGATTCTGGAAGCGGCATGACGAGCTGGCCGAGTCGGATCTCGCCGAATTGCCGAACAACACTGCCGAGTGCTCGCTGACCCCGCGCTTTCGACTCCACGCGGACGATCCCGGTGGGAATTATGATTTGCGCATCGTCGCTGATCTCCTCGCCCCTTCGATAAACGAGAAGTAGCTGGCGGGCCTCTCCGGTAGAAGTGGCTGGAAGGTCAACGAAAACGCGATCGTGGAGTTGGAAGCGGCGCTGGCTGTCCGGTGCGTCGATTCCGGGCCGATCGTAGGCGGCGGCCAGTGTGCCGGCGCCGAGGGGACCACCTTTTCGATCGCCGAACGGCGCTGATTCGATTTCCCCCCGGGGAACGCCTGATGACCCCCCTCTTCCAATTACGCTTCCATCTGACTGGCGCCGGTCACTCATCGTGCCGACCGTCGGCCAGAACACGGTCCTTTGTGGAGCCGACGGCGCGGCGTTCGTATTGATCTTTGCGGGAACGTCGGGCTTCACCTCGCTCGCTGGAATGCGAACCGTCTCCCTTGGATATATCCAGTGTGGATTTTCGACGATGTCGCTGTTTCGTTTGAAAACTTCCGGCCAGCGGAAAGGATCGTTAAGGTAGGCTTTGGCGATATCCCATAACGTGTCGCCGGTCTTGACCACGTGCTCGACCTCGTCAGCGGCGAGGGACATATCGTTTGTAAAAGTTGGGCACGGCTTGCGATTGTCCTGCGCGCCAAGCGGTCGAACGGCCGGACTGACTGAAAGAACAGCCGCGACGAGCATGACGCGCAAGCGAAACGGAAATGCCGATGATGGAAACCGCATGGATGCTCCGAAGAAACAGATTTGACGCGCTCTCACGCCTCCACGCCGGTGGTATCGCCCACGTCGAGTGCACGTCGCCGTTACCTGGACTTACCAGCAGTCCCCCTCATCACGGAAACGAGGCCCTCGTCGGCGCGACTTTGGTCCCGCAGGAAACCAAAAGGCGGGAGCGCAATCCGCTCCCGCCGCTAATGGAAATCCGGTTCGATCAGAACGGCAGATCGTCGTCCTGATCTTCAAGTGCAGCCGGGAAATCGTCGAAACTGTTTTCGGTTCCCGATGCTGCGCGTCCACTAGCGCGCGCCGGCGCACGGGAGCGAGAGCTATCGCCGTCGGAGTCGAAATCGGAGCCACCACGTCCGCCGCCGCCGAGGAGCATAAGCTCACGCACCTTGATTTCGGTGGTATAGCGCGTCAGGCCTTCCTTGTCCTTGTACTGCCCGTATTCGATCGACCCTTCTACGAACACACGCTCGCCCTTCTTGCAGTACTTCTCGACCACGTCGGCCAGTCCCGTGCCCGATGTCTTGCCGTTCCATGCGACGCAGCGGTGCCACTCGGTCTTTTCCTGTTTCTCGCCACCAGCGCCGTTCCACGACCTGCTGGTTGCGAGCGAAAACGTCGCGACCTTGCCGCCACCGCTGGTTGTACGGATTTCCGGCTCGTTTCCAAGATTTCCGATCAACGTCACCTTATTCACACTGCGACTCACATTGCCTCCCGGCGAGGGTTCATACGCTCACCATCAATGGTAATCCTTCAACGCCAACCAAGAGACCCGAGGCTGCGCGTGTCTCATCGTTTCGCCGCACGCCTCATGACGAGAGCATCCTCGACCGGCGTGCGGTAGTAATTCTTCCTGGTCGAAAGTTCTGCAAAGTTCCGCGACTGGTACAAAGCCCGCGCCTCCGTATTCGACACGCGAACTTCGAGAAACACCGACGCTGCGCCCCTTGATTCGACCTCACTGAGCGCTGCGTCGAGCAATGCACCGCCAACACCTGCACCACGCCGGTTCGGCGAGACAGCGACATTCAGTATTTCCGCCTCGTCGAGAACCGCGATCGCCACCAAATATCCCACGATTTCGCCCATCGACTCGGCTACAAGAAAGATACTGTGGTCAACCGCGAGGACAGACTCGAACTCCTTTGCCGACCACGGATCGCCGAACGACGCCTGCTCGATCGTCGCTACCGCAGCCAGGTCGGGCGCAGCAGGTGGGCGAAGCACAATCCCTTCAACCCGACGGAATGTGCTATCAGCAAATGTCTCGCTCAAGCGTCCCTCGCCAGCGGTCGTCCGTGCGCGGCTTCCCATTTTACCTGCGCCGCAGCGAGTCGGCCGTACGTTGGTTCCCAGAGATCGAGATCGCACTCTCCAGCGGCGAAAATCGTTTCCAGCATTCGCGCCACTCCACGCGCCTTCGGACGCAGATCGTCTCCGAATCCGGGCCCGATTGTCGGAACGCCGATAGCCGCCGCAGTTGCCTCGACATCGGCGATCGTCACGAGCCGCTCACCGTCAACCGGTATCACCGACCCGGTTCGATCGATTTCAGCCTGCACGACAAAACACTCGCCGCGCATGGCTGGTAGCGCCGACAGATAACGTCCAGCTCCGAGGTCCGCTGCCGCCGGAATCAGCAAGAGCGACGACACGGAGTACAGAGGGCAGCCCACGCCGGCGGCGATTCCCTTTGCAATGGACGCCGCGATCCGCAGGCTCGTGAAGCTACCCGGGCCGCTCCCGCAAATCACACGACCCAGGTCCCGCACGCCGACATTCGCCTCTTCGAGACAGGCCGCGACCATCGGCATGAAATCCTCACCCCTCTGTCCGCGCGCGGGAATTCCGCTGTCTGGCAGCGACGCTTCGGCTACAATGTCGCCATCGCGAAGAACTGCCACGGTGCCCGCGTACGTCGATCCATCTACTGCCAGTGACCATATGCTCATCACCCGGCGAGCAATACGCGGCGTGATGGATCTCCCGGTGCGTTTTGCAGCTCGATGTGCAGATGATCGTCGGGCATTCTGTCGCCGGCACGCTCTGGCCATTCGATGATCACCAAAGCTTCCTCAGAAAGAATTTCTTCCCAGCCGAGGTTACCGAGCTGCTTTTCGTTGTCGAGACGATAGAGATCGATGTGCACAACTGCCGAAGCGGGAGCATCGTACCTGTGAACGAGCGAATAAGTCGGGCTCGTAACTGACTCAGTCACGCCGTAGCCGGCACAAATCGCCTGCGCGAGCGTTGTCTTTCCCGCGCCGAGATCGCCGGACAGCGATATGACCAGAGGCGCCGCACACCCGGCGCCAAGAGCTCGGCCCCAACGAAACATTTCTGCCTCATCGAGGGCAATGTGCCCTCGCGCTGCGCCTTCAGGAAGCAGATGATGTTTCGCTCTCACTATCGCTCTATCCGGATGCCTGCGAAAGCGCCGCGCGAGCGATTGCGCGAGCCATCGGCTTTGGCCTTGAGCTCGAACAGCTGATCTCTCAGACGAGCGGCGGCCTCGAAGTCGAGATTCACTGCGGCAACCTTCATTTCCTTCTCGAGCTCGGCGATCAGGGTTGGCACATCCTTGCCGCCGTATTTCGGGGCATGCTCTGCGACACGCCTGGCCTGTTCGGCGTCGCGAGCTTCGCTTCCCTCGCGCGCATCGGCGACACGCGTGATGAAGCGCACCTGGTCGGTACTCTTGACGACACTGTAAGGCGTGATGTTGTGCTCTACGTTGTATGCACGCTGAGTTTCGCGACGACGTTTCGTCTCCTCCATCGCGCGCTCCATCGACCCCGTGATTCGGTCGGCGTAGAAGATTGCCCGGCCGTTGACGTGTCGTGCCGCTCGGCCAACCGTCTGAATCAGCGAACGATCGCTGCGCAAAAAACCCTCCTGATCGGCATCGAGGATCGCGACAAGCGACACCTCGGGAAGGTCGAGACCCTCACGGAGAAGATTGATTCCGATGAGCACATCGAATTCGCCTAGTCGCAGTCCGCGGACAATTTCCATGCGCTCGATGGCGTCGATATCGGAATGCATGTAGCGGACGCGAACCCCCATCTGCTGGAGATAGTCAGTGAGATCTTCGGACATCCGCTTCGTGAGCGTCGTGACGAGCACTCGCTCGCCCTTCTTTTCCCGAAGGTGAATCTCGTTGAGCAGATCATCGACCTGTCCGCGCACCGGGCGTATATCGATCTCGGGGTCGACGAGCCCCGTCGGACGAATGATCTGTTCGACGACAACTCCTTCCGACAGGCGCAACTCGATCTCACCGGGTGTCGCCGAAACGTTGATGGCTCTTGGCGTAAGAGACAGAAACTCATCGAACATCAGCGGGCGATTGTCGAGCGCACTCGGTAAACGGAATCCGTAGTCAACAAGAGTCAGCTTTCGCGCGCGGTCGCCGTTGAACATTCCGCCGATCTGCGGAAGAGTTACATGCGCTTCGTCGATGACGACGAGAAAGTCTTCGTGGAAATAGTCAAACAGGCACGCCGGCCGCTCGCCTGCTTCGCGTCCCGACAAATGACGTGAGTAGTTTTCGATTCCGGCGCAAGTTCCGATTTCGAGCATCATCTCGATGTCGAAGTTCGTTCGCGACTCCAGCCGCTGTGCTTCGAGAAGTTTCCCGGTGGCGCGAAGCTCAGTCAACCGCTCATGCAGCTCCGCACGAATGAGCTCGATTGCGCGCTGGATCGTCGGACGCGAAGTGACGAAGTGTTTGGCCGGATAGATGGCCGCCTTTTCGAGATCGGCGATAACCTCTCCGGTGAGGGGATTGATCTTCGAGATACGCTCGATCTCGTCGCCCCACATCTCGACGCGAACTCCCTGCTCTTCATACGCTGGGAGAATCTCGACCGTGTCGCCGCGAACGCGAAAAGTGGCGCGATCGAACATCACGTCGTTGCGCGAATACTGAATTTTCACGAGCGCCCGAAGTATCTCGTCGCGCGCGATATGCTGGCCACGAGTGAGCGTGACCATCTGCTCGCGGTATGCACGAGGATCGCCGAGACCGTAGATCGCGGAGACCGTCGCGACGATAATGACGTCTTCGCGCTCCATGAGGCTCGACGTCGCGCGCAATCTCAGTCGGTCGATATCCTCGTTGATCGACGCGTCCTTTTCGATGTAAGTATCAGTCGTCGGGACGTACGCTTCCGGCTGGTAATAGTCATAGTACGATATGAAGTACTCGACTGCATTGTTTGGAAAGAAGCTCTTGATCTCGCCATAGAGCTGTGCTGCAAGCGTCTTGTTGTGCGACAGCACAAGTGTCGGCTTGCCGTAGTTCCTGATGACGTTTGCGAT
>JBDSBT010000205.1:0-7351 GCA_039921425.1 Gemmatimonadaceae bacterium
CGTGCGTGGAAGGCGCACGCAAATCGTTCTGATCCAGAACCTGGCGCAGCCGCGCCGGAGGCATTCCAAAATTATCGAGCGAGCCGAGGAGCTCGACGTCCCGGTATCCGATGTCGGCGATGGAGGCGAGCGTTCGCTCCAGATCCCGCCGCGCGTCGTCGCGAAGACTGTACAGTTGTACGCCGACCCGCTTCAGCCGGCGACTCCCGCTACTCGCCGCGCTAGAATGCGGCATGCACCCGAGCTGGTTACTTCCCACTGCGACGGCAATGCTTCCGAGAAACGCACGACGGTTCATGATTACGACCCTCCATGACGAGATCGATCTGATTTTTACTCGTGTGCCTGGAACCGCAGGCAGACCGGACTCGGTATTGCGATCCGCTGACGCGTCAGTGTTAACCGGCCGCTCTTCTCATCCCGCCGGAACACGACAACGGAGTCAGACCGCTGATTGGCGACAAGCAGCCATCGGCCGCTTGGATCAATGCTGAAATTTCGCGGGTACTCGCCCTCCGTCGAGATTACCTGATCGAGCGCGAGTGCGCCCGTTGATTGTGCGATCGAGAACACAGCGATACTATTGTGGCCACGGTTCGACACATACAACGTGCGCCCGGCTGATGCAACGTGGATGTCGGCCGGGTAATTCGTTCCGGTCCAGCCAGCCGGGAGGGTCGAGCGGGTATCGAGCGGCGACAGTGCGCCGCGCTCAGCGTCAAAAGCAAGCGTGGTTATTGTGGAGTCGAGCTCGTTGGCCACGAACACCAGGGGCAGCGTTGGGTGAAACGCGATGTGACGCGGGCCGGAGCCGGGACGCATGACCGCGTCGCCTCCCTCTACGTGGCGCAGCGATCTGCCGTCGAGGTCGAGACGGTAAACGAAGACGCGATCGGCGCCGAGGTCCGCAGCGAGCACAAAGCGGTTGGAGGGGTCGGCAAGGATGCAGTGTGCGTGACACGCATCCTGACGCGCAGCATTCGGCCCATTTCCCTGGTGCTGCACCACCTGCGTCGCTGGTGCAAGAGATCCGTCCGCCTGGATCGGGAGCAGCGCGACATTTCCCCCAAGGTAGTTGGCGACGAGGACGACTCGACCACTTCGGTCGACGCTCACGAAACAAGGCGCGGCACCTTCCGACACCTGCTCGTTGAGACGGGTGAGCGCGCCCGTCTTTCTCGCGATTGAGAAGGCGCTCACCATCCCCGTTTTTCTGCCGCCGTGGTTGTCGACCTCATTTACGGCGTAGAGAGCGCGGCCGTCGGGGTCTATGGCCAGAAACGATGGGTTCGGGCCGGCGTTCACCAAACCAGCATGTCGCAGTTTCGCGGAGCGTCGGTCCATGCGGATTAGATAAATTTCGCCAGGCCCACCGCTCGCGGTATATGTCCCGACGTAAAGTAGATCGCCGTCGAGCTGCGCCTCCTCGCCCCCCGCGACACTCGCCGATAGGCTCGCGAGCCCAATGAGGCCAGCTGCCGACGCGGCGAGGAAGTCGCGGCGCGACGGTTCCCGGAAATTCGTCATCGGTGCCTCAGTCGCTGAGACTGTTCGCTATGCCACAGCGTTTCGCGCAATCACCTCACGATAGAACGACGCACTCAATTTCGGCGTCCGCTTCTGCGACTCGTAGTCCACGTAGTGCAAGCCGAAGCGATTGGTGTATCCATCGGCCCACTCGAAATTGTCCATCAAACTCCAGAGGAAATATCCTTTGACGGGAATGCCAGCAGCGGTCGCGCGCTGGAGCTGCGAGAGATAGTTGCGCAGATACATGACGCGATCCGTATCGTACACGATGCCGTCAGCCGCGGGCACGTCCGAGGACGAGCATCCATTTTCGGTAATGTAGATCTCCTTCACGTGCCAGACCTTCGCCGCATTGCGCGGCCCCCAGTACAGCGCCTCTGGTCCAATGGTTAGCCACGACGACGCCATGTGCGGGTAGGAAGCCGGATTCTTCACGACAGTGAAACCGAGGGGCGATTCGTCAGCGCGAATCCAGGTGGGCGTGTAGATGTTGATGCCGACGAAATCGAGCGGGCTCGAGATCGCCTTCAGGTCGGCAGAGGTGAATTTCGGCGCGTCAGCGCCGGCCGACGCGAGATAGGCGTCAGTGTACTTCCCTTCCTGGATCACCGTCATGTACGGCGCATTCAGCTCGCGCGTTGCACACTCGGCGGCCCTGATTTGCGTCTCGTTCTCGATGACCGGAACACAGATGATCATATTTTCCGCGAGCCCGACCCTCGTCCCTGCCTTTGCATTCGCTCGGATCGCCTGCACGGCGAGCCCGTGGCCGAGGACGGCGTGATGGCGCGTCTGATTGAAACGCCCTGCCGGGAGTCGAACACCGGGTGCGTGAATGCCGATCGAATATCCGAGCTCGACGAATGCGAAGAATTCATTGATCGTGAAGAAGTTCTTGACGCGGTCCGACAGATGTTGCGCGACGTAGCCCGCGTAATGCCCAAACGCCTCCGAGGTGTTCCTCGATTCCCATCCACCACCATTGTCCTGCAGCGCCTGCGGAAGATCCCAGTGATAGAGCGTCGCAAACGGCTTGATCCCATTCGCCAGGAGCTCGTCCACGAGTCTGTTGTAGAAGTCGAGCCCTTTCGGATTCGGCGAACCATTCCCCTGCGGAAAGACACGCGACCATGCGATTGAAAAGCGATATGCCTTGACGCCAAGTGCCTTCATCAGCTGGACGTCCTGCTTGTAACGATGGTAGTGATCGTCGGCGATGTCACCGGTCGCACCGTTGACGGTCTTTCCGGGCGTGTGCGAGAAGGTGTCCCAGATAGTCGGTCCTCGGCCATCCTCGTTCACCGCGCCTTCGACCTGATATGAAGCAGTCGCAGAGCCCCAGAGAAATCCGCGTGGGAATGAGCGGGCCGACGGCGCGATCACCGACTCCGCCGCTTTGGCGACGACGGGGGACATTGTTGACGAGAGTGCGCCAGCGCCAGCGACCTTTGCGAACGTGCGACGCGAGATGTCGGTTTCCATGCGTTTTTCTCCGCGTTTGAGGCGATTGTTCGGGCGAGGGGTAGTTGCGGGCGCGAGACGCGCCTTTCCCTGAATCGGTCGCATCCTCACGATCTTCGAAATGTGACCGCGCTACAGGATAGAGTAAATACCCGTCCTGCCGAGTCAGAGTCGACGAGCAGCGCCTCCCGCTGCGCCGATGGATGGTCGAGTCTTCCTCGAATAATGTCTGAAGCGCGCTGGTGTCAGCGGCGTTTCAGCACAGCATAGAATTTTGTGGTGTCGATTTACTCGGACGCATCGGGACGGCCGAACAACTCGACGACGCTCCGGACAGCGACCTTCACCGCATCGCAGGCGAACGGAAGCTCGACAAGACCGTGGCAGCACTAGCGTGCGGCCCGGCGGCGAACACAACGTGGGCGCTATAGCTATTCGGCCACGCTGCCCTCAGCTTTCACTGCCGCCGCCGGAACTAGATACTGGATCGATCGAATCAGTGGCAACCGACCCGCCATAGCAGATCGTTTGCACCTTCGGTGTAGACTGCAAAGGCAGTTGCAATCGGATGAACGCAGCACTCTGTTGATGATGTGGCCGAGATGAAGTAAGGCTTGCCCCTTACTGATCATTAGTATCAGGAAGATGGGCGTTGCGGGTGAGGCAGTACGTGAAGTAATCCGTTTTCGATCCTGGAACGCCGAGCTGCCGCATCTGCGTCGCAATCTGGCCGCGATGATAGGTCGAGTGATTCACAACGTGGAACAGCGTGTCGTCTAGCGACTGCACTGTTTCGATTCCACTGAACGTTCTGATCGAGACCAGCTGCGAGAGGTCCTCATCGTTGAGCGCCTCGAGAAACCGTCTCTGGCGATTCCAGAATGACATCCATAAAGATCGAAGTGATGTGACGTCCTTGCATCCGCCGTAGTCCGGCCTGTCAGCAAGTGAATGTCCCTCCCACCGGGATAACCAGACGACTTCCGTTCCGAGCATATGCTCGAGCGTTGCGCGGACCGACGTAAAACTGCCCGCGAGCTGCTCGTTGTACTTTTCAGGGCTCAGCTGAAGTGCCGAATCGAGACACGACTCATGGGCCCATTCGTTGTACTCGTACAGATCCAGCAGCTCTGCGATTGTCATTGAGTTTATTCCCGTTGAACTGCCTTTGAGCCAAGCCATGACTGGCGCAATGCGCGCATCTCCGCCGGTACGGGCATTCCCGCTTTTTCGTACGTCCTGATCCGGCGAGAGGGAATGCCGGTCAGCTTCTCCAGATGAATGTCATATCACCGGGAGCCAAAATCCAAATAAAAGCGGAACTGATCCTCCCTGCTGCCAGCCGTATTGCTGCCGGCGGCCAGCTGAGACGGACCTGATGCTGCGAGCCTGCCGGCAAATGGAAGCATTACCTACGCTCCGGCCGGCAACTCACAGCACAGCGGCTCGCAGCGGGAAAGATTTGTTCCGTCGAAGGGATCGACGCCTGAAGCCCCGTTACCTGCGCGGGCGAACAAGCTTGGTCATAATCTCGAAACTGGCCGCTAGCGCGGCGTAAATGATGATCGCCGACAACAGCGCCGCCGTGACTTGCGGAGCAAGGCGCTGGGTGGTGCCTGTCTCCTCGAGTGCCCAATAGTAGGTCTCGTCGAACAGGCCGTTCCAGTGCAGCAGAAAGAACACGGGGAACGTGGCAGCCAACCACAGGTAGAATTTCTGCTGGAGTTTCTTCATGTTGTTGCTCGCTTAAATTCTGAACCTTGGCATGGTTGGCGAGCCGCCGCACCTTGACGGCTGCCTGACGCCAACGTTAGGCGCCCGTCAGACTTTGTACTTCCCGTCCGCAATTTGCACACAAACCCCATCGCGATCTTGGTACGGACTACTGCTGCTCCTTCAGGAAATCTTCGAAAGCTTTATTCCCACGCAAACCAAGAAGCTTCGGCTCACGCGCCAGCCCCTGCCTGGTCCACGACTCGTTCTTGACCTGACTTCGCAGTTCACGTATCGCTTCGTCCTGCCGTCCGATGCGGGCCAGCACCGCCGCGACAACTCGATGATCCATGCGGAGAGTACCGTCCGCTGCTACCAGATTGATCGCCTTCGTCGCCGCTCGCGCCCGGTCCAGCTCACGCTGAGCTTCGGGAAGCTTGCCCGCAAACGCATAAGCGTTCGCGAGGAATAGCCTCAAGTAGGGCTCACCCGGACCCGAGAGGTTCCGCCCTTCGAGCTGCGAGATGATTGAGTCATGATAAATCCTGGTGCGGCCCGCATCGCCGAGCGCGAGGTAGAAGTCGGCTTTATTGTCGTAGTACGTCCTCACACTGTCTTCCAGCGTCTCGATCCGCAGCTGATCCGGACTCATCCGTACGAAACGCGAGCCCATTTCGCCTCCTGCATACACCATTGATACAAGCAGCAGGTTGCTCGGCGACGGTATGTACTTGAATGCTTCTTCAAGCGTCTTCCGTATTCCCAGAGTATCTCCCTGCCTGCGCGCCATTCCAGCAAGCTCCGACCAGCCGCGCTCGTCAGTCGGATCGAGCGCAATCAGGGCCCGCGCACTTCGCCGCGCACCCGCCCAATCCTTCAGCTTCGCCGCAAGATCCGCAGATGCGAGAAGAGTGGGAGCGAAGCGCGGATTCAGCTGCAGAGCCCGCGCCATCATTGTCTTTGCGCTGTCCAGGTTTCCAGCGTCGATCATGTCATACGCGTGAGTCACAAAAAGTTCCGGACTCGTCAAACCGCCTTGTACGGCATCGGTCACCAGCTTGATGGCCTCATCCCGGTGCCCCTGCATGAACGCGATACCCGACGTGATGTCAATGACCGTCGGATCATCGGGATCGAGTGACGCGGCTCGCTTTGCCGATTCCATCGCAACGCGGAACGACGCACTGTCGCCAGGCACTGCTTCCGCGCGCTTGTAGCTTGCGTACGTCAGTTGCGCCCATCCTTGCGCAAATTTCGGGTCGAGCGATACTGCGCGCTTGAACTCAGAGATCGCCTGATCGATATCGCGAACCGACAGAGATGTCTTTACTGTCGCGTCGAAGATCGCCTTTCCCCTTAGATAAGCGTCGTACGCTGCTATGTTCTCCGTCGGCTTCTCTGCAAGCTGGCGGACTTCATCCGACCCGAGCGCGATGCGAAGCGCACCCGCAACCTTCGTCGCAATCTCGGTCTGTGCTGAGAACGGATCTTTAGACGAGACAATCATGGGATCGCCGGCCCACCGCGTCGTCGCATCACTTGTTCGCACGAGTGTCGGCATCACCTGCGCACGCCAGGCTGAATCTGTCTTCGCCCACCTGACAACGCCGCCGAGCACGTATTGAACGCCGAGCTCGGTGCCGATCTGCTTCACCGGCTTCCTTGTCTTCTTGTACAACGAGGAGCTCCGACGATCGATCACACTGATCCCTGACAGACCGGCGAGCTTTCCGTTCACCGCATCCGTCAAACCATCGACGAAATAATCCTGCTCGGCCGGTCCCTGATTCTCGAACGGAAGCACCGCGAGCATCACGGGCGACGCGGCGTTCAGGTTGCCTCGATTCTTCGAGAACATCAATCCAAATGCGAGGATCACGACGGCTGCAGCCGCGATCGCTGGAATCATCCATCGCGATGGCTTGGCGCCTGTCACCAACGCTGGCCCCGTCCCACTTCCAGAACCGCCGAACCGTGCGAGAATCTCGTCGGCGCCCTGCTGGCGCTTGTCTGGATCCTTGTCGAGTGCGCGCATCACCACATCGGCTATTGCATTCGGAACGGAAGGAGCTGTCGTCGCCAGTGGCGCCGGTGTTTCTGCGAGATGCGCTGCGAGATATTGCTGTGGGGTCTTTTTTCCTTCGAACGGATGGAGTCCTGAAAGAAGTTCGTACGCCATCACTCCCCACGAATAGATATCGGAGCGATGATCGATGTTCGGATCTGCAGCCGCCTGCTCGGGAGACATGTACGCCGGCGTACCGATCGAAGCGCCGACGAGAGTAAGCGTTCCTCCTGGAGCTTCTGTTTTCGAAGCGGACAACGCTTTCGCGATACCAAAATCCACGACGACTGCACTTCCGCTCGACAGCAGGATGTTCTCCGGTTTGATGTCGCGATGCACAACACCTTCGGTGTGTGCATAACGCAGCGCTCGCGCGACATCCCTCAACACATCCACTCGCTCCTCGAGCGACATGGTCCCCGCGTCCATCGCCGCACGAAGTGATTCGCCGCGGACGAACGGCATCGTATAGAACGGGAGTCCGTCGCTGATTCCAGCCGACAACACCGGCAGCACATGCGGATGCTGAAGCGCCGCCGCGAGCTTGATCTCTCTCGTGAAACGCTCGGCCGACATTTCCGC
>JBDSBT010000206.1:0-2950 GCA_039921425.1 Gemmatimonadaceae bacterium
CTCCCTGCGGCGGCGGGCAACAGTTGATCGCCATTTCTATCGCCAGCGCGGAGCACGTCGAGTGCACACCGCCGCATACACCGCACGCCCGGCTTGTGATGAAAATGGCGTCGCGGGGATCGCGTCCAACCATGATCACTTCGTACCCTCTGAACAGCGTCGCAACCGACCTCGCTTCGAGAATCCGGCGGTTTTCGAAATCGGCTACTGAGTGAAAAGCAAGCGCTCCGGCAACGCGCGTGACCGGATCGAAGTCGAGCGACTTGATGTGTCCGTTTCGCTTGAGCAGCTCTTCGATCTTCTCTGGTGTCAGCTGGCGCGGGCCCTCGGGAGCGGTCGCAGTTGCAGTTGCGTACGGATCGCCGATGCCCGTGCGGAGAAAGGGCTTTCCGCTGGCGTCAAACTCAACTGGAAGATTCTTGAAGCACATGTGTCAGGTCCGAGTTGTCATGTGAGCCTGAAAACGGTCGCGGCGCGGCCGAGGTTACCGTCGGCCACTCTCAAGCCTGCGAGCAGCGCTGTCAGTGCCCCATTGATTGTTGTCAGCTTTTCAGGAAGCGGATGAGTGTGCCCGGCTACTGCTTCGAGTCCATCAGCAATAGCGGCAACACTCTTCCGGGCTGAATTCAGCGCCCATGCGATCGCGATGAGATATCCGGCGAGCGCAACAACCACGAGCGCGACTGTAATTAGCGTCAATATCAGCAGCATCGCTTGTTCCTCATGAGGCCGCCCTCTGTTCTAGAACGTCGGCTACAGTGCCGAGCTTTCCGGCAACCTTGCCTGCTGTGCCGAGGATCTGTCCGGCAACTTCAATTGTCGCATCAAGGGCGGAGATGTGTTGCGTGTTGCCGGCAATTCCAGCGGCCGCAGTCAACGTGTCAGCTGCGTAAAGCTGAATCATCCGTGCGGCTTTAAACACGCGGTGCAGGTAGTAAACGGCGAGCGGAACGAAAACGACCAGAGTCAGGATCAGCCCGATCTGCCATATCAGAAATACGGCCGGCGGGAACAGCCCGTTCGTCGGCGTCATGTTGCCTCCTGAGCGACAACGGCGGCGATTACTCCGTTCAGGTTCTTGTCGATAGCGACAAGCCCATCGCGAACTGCGGAGAGTCCCGCGTTGAGTTTGGTGACTTCGGGTGGGAGACCGCCCGTTTGAACTTCGATCGCTCGCACTCCCAGCCGGATCTTCGAGAGAAAGCTGGATGGATTGCCATAGACTCCTTTTTTGGATCCTCCAATCGCCTCGAGCTCGAGCGAGATGAAGTGAAGGAAGACCGCCAGCGCGACGAACAGCGCCGCGGCACCGACCAGAGAAATCAGCGCAAACAAGGTCATAGTGTTCATCGAAGCCACTCCGGCCCGAGAATACATGCGGGGCAGCCTGGACAGACCTGCGCATGGCTTTTGACGCCGGCTGTGGCATTCACTATACCGACGGCGGAGCCGAGAATCCTGCCTGCTACCAGATTGGTTTTCCTGAGCAGCGCAATGTGGATCGTGTTGTTCGCGATGCGCTGGCCGACGTTCCAGATCACGGTAACTCCAGCGTGAATGCCTCGAGCCGTGCGCAATATGAGCGTCAGCAGGATGGCGACGACGATCAACACCACGACGAACACGACGAGCGAGATCGTCCAGATAAGCTGCACGGTTTCGGGAGTGATTCTAGACATGCGCCCCGCCTCCTGCGTGACTTTCCAGCGCCTCTACAAGCTTCCCGCCTTTCGCTTCGATGGCCTGCACGGTCTCAAGTATCTGGCCTGCAACTTCGTTCGTCGTACTAAGCGCCCAGATCGGTTGAGTGTTCTCCCGAATCTGCGCCGCCGCCGCAATCGCGCGCTTCGCATTTGCCAGAATGCCTCGCGCAGTGAGCCAGATGGTAATGAGGAGCGCAGCGGCGATCACGATCACCGCCGTCGCGACGCCCATCCACAGGAACCAGGCGTGCCAGAGATCAGTGTCTGACAACTGTGTCCTCCCTCGCTGAGCTGTTGTCGAGATAATCACTTCGAGTCCCCGGACGATCACCGCCCCAGAACCTCTCTTCAGTACCGCGGGGACGACCCGGCGCCCTTGCACCCCAGAATTGCCATTTCTTGTAGAAAAACTCTACGACTTTCAGCGCGGGTGTTGCGGTATCGACGTTTGCCCAGCCGCTTGGGACAGCTTCGAGCTTGTCCCAGCGCACCTCGCTGTTTGCGTGCCGGTTCGAAAGCCGGCGTGCTCGACGAATCACTGCACCAACTCCCCTGGACATCGTCGTCGAGATAATTCCGCCCGGCGGCTCCTTGTAGAACGGAGAGAATTTGTCCGGGAACCCGGGCATCGTGCAGGCAATGCAGACTCCGCCGGCTTCCATGCATCCACCCATGTGGTTGATGGCGCCGCGTTTCACGATGTTGCAGTTGACCACCGGTCCCCAGCAACCGATCTCGACGAGGCATTCCTTGTCGCCGTAGTTCTTGGCGAAGACGCCCTCTTCGTAATAGCCCGCCCGCGTGCAACCGCGATGGACAGTCTCACCAAACAGCCAGGCCGGCCGACCGAGCTCGTCGAATGCTGGCAGCGGTCCCAGACCCTGAAGAAACAGCAGAATCGCGAACACGGTCTCGGTGAAGTTGTCGCCCTGTGGAGCGCATCCAGGAATGTTGATGACAGGAAGTCCGAACGCGCTTCGATAATCCTTGCCGAGAAAATCCATCAGACTCATCGAGCCAGTCGGATTGCCGGCGGCGGATGGAACTCCACCCCATGTTGCGCATGTTCCAATTGCAATCGTTGCCGCGGCACCCGGCGCGAGTCGTGTTATCCACGTCGCTGTGGGCACCGGGCTTCCCTCCGTCTCGCCCTCGAGCACCTGACTCCCCATGGCCGAGAAGTAGCCACCGGTGCGCGCGGCGATTCTCTCGTCCGCTATTGAACCCTCAGCGACAACCACGTATGG
>JBDSBT010000207.1:0-22476 GCA_039921425.1 Gemmatimonadaceae bacterium
TGTGAAACTGGACTGGCTCACTCGTGTTCGGTGGAAACGTTTCGGCGAGATGATTCAGTGACGTTCCCGGCTCGCCAACTCGGTGGCGGTCAGGCATTATACCGTGGTCGTAGCGAGGAGCAGCATCAGGTATGGCGGTCTCGGTAAACCGGAAGAATCAGTACGACGAAGGTTCGCTGGATCAATACCTTCGTGATATCAGCATCTATCCGCTGATAACCCGCGAGGAGGAAGTCACCCTCGCGCAGCGAATTCGCCTTAAGGATCAGGAAGCGCTCGACAAGCTCGTGCGCTCGAACCTTCGCTTCGTCGTCTCTGTCGCGAAGAAGTATCAGAACCAGGGAGTTTCTCTCTCGGATCTGATCAACGAGGGCAACCTCGGCCTCATCCGCGCCGCGCACAAGTTCGACGAAACGAAGGGCATCAAGTTCATCTCGTACGCGGTCTGGTGGATTCGCCAGAGCATCCTCCAGGCACTAGCCGAGCAGTCACGCATAGTACGAGTGCCGTTGAATCGCGCCGGAGCGTTGCATCGCATCGGCAAGAGGGCGAGCACACTTCTCCAGGAGCTCGGCCGCCAGCCGACGCATCTGGAGATTGCTGAAGGCCTGGATATTACAGAAGAAGAAGTCGCTAAGACGATGTTGATTTCGCAGGTGCATCTGTCGCTCGATGCGCCGATGACACCGGGAGAAGACAATCGCCTTCTGGATTATCTGCCGGATACCACAAACCGGACTCCTGACGAACTGACGTTCGAAAAGGCTCTCACGGAGGCGATTGAAGAGTCCCTGTCAGGACTGAAGGAAAGGGAATCGAAGATTCTCCGCCTCTACTTTGGACTTGATGGCGAAGATCCGATGACTCTGGAGGACATCGGGACACTTCTCGGCATCACTCGCGAAAGAGTTCGCCAGATCAAGGAGAAGGCCCTTCTGAAACTGCGCCACAATTCGCGCCGGCGGGCTTTGGAGTCATTCCTCGGCTAAGGTTCGTCTCGCTTCGCTCACAGCGGAAACCCATAACCGCCGATTGGGGAGAACGGCGTGAGACTGGGAGTACGGCGGGAGAATACGGAATTGATTTTCTTAAACTGCGGGTGGGCTCACCGCTTGTCCGAAGTTGCCGTTTACCCTTATTCCTTTCCGCAGTTCTTGAAGTTCTCCCGCCGTTTCCCAGTCTCCCGCTGTTCTCCACAGATAGCAGTTTCTGAGGTTCCCCCGACTAGATTGGAGAATGGCATCCCAATCCTCTTTCGACGTCACGACCAGCGTCGACCTCCAGGAAGTCGATAACGCCGTAAATCAGGCGCAGAAGGAGATCTCCCAGCGCTACGACTTCAAGGGATCGATCGCAGAGATCGAATTCAGCCGAACGGAAGGCACTCTTTCGCTGACGGCGGAGAGCGAGTATCGAATGGAAGCCCTTTTCGACGCTCTTCAGTCAAAGCTCATAAAGCGCGGCGTACCGGTGAAGAATCTCGATGTTGGCGAGATCAAGCCAGCTGGCGGCGACAAGGTCACGCGTGTCATAAAGCTCAAGATGGCGCTCGATGGCGACACTGCGAAGAAAGTCTCCGCAGCGATCAAGGACGCGAAACTCAAGAAAGTTCAAGCGGCGATTCAGGGCGACCAGGTACGTGTTTCATCGGCGTCCAAGGACGATCTTCAGGAAGCGATGGCGCTGCTGCGAAGTCAGGAATTCGGCGTGGAGCTCAAGTTCGGCAACTACCGGTAAGATGAAGGTCGGCTTTATCACCCTCGGTTGCGACAAGAACACCGTCGATACCGAGCGTTACCTCGGCGAGCTCTCCGGGTACGGTGGCGAGTACACCGCGCGACTCGACGAAGCCGAGGTGATCATCGTCAACACGTGCGGGTTCATCGACGCGGCCAAGAAGGAATCGATCGATGCGATGATAGAGGCGGCGCGGTACAAGACCGACGGATCCTGCCGCGCGGTCGTCGGAGTTGGATGCATGATCGAGCGTCACAAGGACGAGCTGATCGACGCGCTTCCCGAAGTTGACTTGTTTCTCGGCGCATCGGAAAGCGGTCGTCTTGCACAGGAGCTCGCAGAGCGCGGCGTGATCGGCGGAGATCCGATCGCAATGCATCCCGGCGTTCGGATGTACATGGGCGATCTCCCGCACGTTCGATATCTCAAGATCAGCGAAGGCTGCGATCACGGGTGCGCGTTCTGCGCGATTCCACTGATGCGTGGAAAGCACAGGTCGTTCTCGCGGGATGAGGTGATTCGGGAGGCGCAATTGCTGGAGCTTCAGGGCGCAAAGGAGCTGAACCTGGTCGCGCAAGATCTCGCGCACTACGGGCGCGATATTCAGGGAGGGGTGCGTTTGCCGGAGCTTCTCGAGTCGCTCGTCGCCGAAACGTCGGTTCCATGGATTCGCATGTTGTATCTGTATTCGACGGGAATTACGCCGCATCTTCTCGAAGTTGTCGCCCGTGAGAATCGAATCCTTCCATACCTCGACATGCCGATGCAGCACGCGTCTGACGAGGTGCTTGCACGAATGCGGCGTCCGGAACGAAAGCGCACGATCCGCGATCGTGTAGCGCGCTTCCGCGAAGCAGTTCCTGGCGTCGCGATCCGCACGACATGCATCGTCGGCTTTCCAGGCGAGTCCGAGAGCGACTTCGACGAGCTGATGGAATTTCTCGAAGAAACGCAGTTCGATCGCGTTGGAGCCTTCACGTATTCGCCGCAGGAGGGAACGCGCGCGGCGGAGATGGTGGACGATGTTCCCGACCCGGTCAAGCGGGAGCGCCTCGAGCGTTTGCAGGAGTTGCAGAGGTCGATCACGGCTGAAAAATACGAATCACGCATCGGCACCAGAGCGCAGCTAATTGTGGATCGAATCACCGATGGAGTTGCCGTTGGGCGTCTTCCGTGGCAAGCTGACGATGTCGATGGTGTGACGTCCCTCGACGAGCTGCACGCGCCCGGAACACTGGCTGAAGTCGCGGTTGGCGAGGTGGTTGACGACTATGATTTCAAGGCGTCGGTGGTCCGCGTCCTCGCGCCTGATGTGACGCCCATTGCAACTCCGGCGCGGAGATCACTCCCGATGGCCGCTGTCACCGTCGGCAGTTATGGGAGATAGATCCGCCGACATAATGCGGCGATCGGCTGAGCTTTTTCCTGGTGGAGTGAATTCGCCGGTAAGAGCGTTTCGTGGTGTAGGTGGAAGGCCAGTGGTTGCGAAGAGGGGAGAGGGACCGCGAATCTGGGACGCGGACGGAAAGGAGTACATCGACTACGTACTCTCCTGGGGGCCGCTCGTGCTCGGCCACGCCCACCCGATGGTCCTCGACGCAATCGATGCCGTAATGCGAGACGGAACAACGTTCGGGATGCCGACGGAGCTCGAGGTCGATCTTGCCGAGCTGATTCGTGCGCGAATGCCGAACGTTGAGATGCTCCGGTTTGTGTCGAGCGGAACGGAAGCGACCATGAGTGCCGTCCGCCTTGCGCGCGCCTTCACTGGTCGTGATGACATTCTCAAGTTCGAAGGATGTTATCACGGACACGCCGACTCGTTTCTCGTTAAGGCTGGGTCGGGAGTGGCAACCCTCGGTCTGCCAAATTCTCCTGGCGTACCGGACGCCGTTGCAGAGCTGACTTTGACGGCCCCGTACAATGATCTGGATATGACGCGATCACTTGTTCGGTCGTCGAAGAAGGGAGTAGCAGCGATCATAGTCGAGCCAGTCGTCGGCAACTCGGGCTTCATTCAACCGAGTGGCGAATTTCTGAGCGGACTTCGTGAAATCGCCGACGAAGCTGGTGCGCTGCTGATTTTCGACGAGGTGATGACCGGATTCCGGATCGCATACGGAGGAGCATTCGAGCGGTTTGGAGTTCGCGCCGATTTGACGACGCTGGGAAAAGTGATTGGTGGTGGATTGCCGGCGGCCGCGTATGGCGGACGGCGCGACATCATGGCGCTCGTAGCGCCCTCGGGCGCGGTTTATCAGGCGGGAACGCTGTCTGGCAATCCCCTTGCGATGGCTGCAGGCAGGGCGACGCTAACGGCTTTGACTCGCGAGCTTCACGCGATCATAGAGCGGCGCACGTCGATGCTCGTTGAAGGCCTGAAAGAAATCGCCGAACGGCTGGCAGTTCCATTTGCGGCAGGTTCGGCTGGATCGATGTGGGGCTATTTCTTCCGCGACGAGCCAGTGTTGGATTTCGAAGCAGCGAAGCAAAGCGATGTTGAGATGTTCAGGAGATTCTTTCACGCTGCACTTGACCGCGGAGTTTACCTCGCTCCGTCGGCATTCGAGGCCGCGTTCATGTCGGCGGCGCATGGAGATTCGGAAATCACCGAGACGCTTGGTCGTCTGGAGGACGCTATGAGGTTTGCCCGTGCGTAAAGCCCTATTCATTGGAATGCTCGGCGCCATTGCGTGCGCGTCCGCGATGCGGCATCCCATAGATGCACCTGTGATCGAAGATGGCGACCAGCCGGTCAGAATTGCGCTGACTACTTCGGGCGAAAACGTGCGCGTCGGTGGAACCGGCGGGTGGCGTGTTTACAACAGGAACAGCGCCGACTTCGTCGTTCGCGGTGACGCCGACGAGACGATGCACATTCAGATGAAACGCGGCCAGCTGGTCGCGGTCCGGTCGAGGGGGTCGGCGACCTCGAGGTATCCCGGCCCGTTTCTCGTTCGCGCGACCGCGCCGGGCTCTTTCGTCACGTTCGAAGGAAAGAAGTATCGTGGGGAGCTCATTATCCGACCGACCGACAACGGACTACTGGTCGTCAACCGGCTTGGTGTGGAGTCGTACCTGCGCGGCGTGGTTCCATTGGAGATCGGAGATCGCAAGGCTGGTGAAGAGGCGGCTGTCGAAGCGCAGACGGTCGCCGCGCGAAGCTATTCATACATCCACATGGCCGAGGCTGGGAATCGCGGCTTCGATATGTATGGATCGACTCAGGATCAGGTATACGGTGGCGTGAATGCGGAACAACCGATCTCCGATGCTGCGGTAGCGTCAACCAACGGAATGGTTCTACGATACGCTGGAAAAATCATCAACACCCCTTATTTCTCGACGTGTGGTGGAAGTACCGCGGGTGTGGGAGAAGTGTGGTGGCGCCAATCTGATCAGCCATATCTGCGACCGGTCAGCGACAACATTACGGGTACCGATTCGTACTACTGCGATCCATCTCCGCGCTTCAAGTGGACGACCACTTTCGACAAGGTCCAGCTACGCGCCACGCTGGAGAAATATCTCGGCGGCGTGACGGCGGGTTCAGAGCCGCCCGTATCGGCCGCTTCCGCCTCACACCCAACGAACCTGGGGGGGATCAAAAGCATACGGGTCGATGGGCGGACAGCGAGCGATCGCGTGGCCGCTATTTCCATTCAGACGGAGCGCGGCAACTACGTCGTTCGCGGAAACGACGTTCGCTTTGTCTTGAGGACGCCGAGCGGCGGGTTGCTGGCCAGCACATATTTCACCGCCGAAACCGAGACCGATGGTTCGGGCGAAATTTCGAGTTTGGTGGTACATGGTGGGGGCAATGGTCATGGGATCGGAATGTGCCAGTGGGGCGCGATCGGCCGTGCGCGCGCGGGTCAGGATTATCGAACTATTCTGACAACCTATTATCCTGGAACTACAGTGGGACGCATCAGCGAATGAGCTCTGACATTCGTCTTGGACTGGTAGGCGCGGGCGCGATCGCCCAGCTCGCGCATCTTCCGGTTCTGTCGAAGATTCGCGGAGCCAGTCTTGTCGCGATCTGCGACAACGACGGCCCCAAGGCCGGTGCTCTCGCTCAACGTCTTGGTGTCCCTCACATCTTCACCGACATAGACGAGCTGCTCGATTCGGACGAGCTCGATGCGGTCGTCATTGCAACTCCGAACCATCTGCATGAGCCGCACGTGCTGCGCGCGTTGAAGGCGAAGGTTCATGTGCTTTGTGAACGCCCGCTTTCGCTCACCACAGGCGGAGTCAATCGCATTCTCGCGACCGCTGCCGCCGCAGATCGTAAGGTCGTTGTCGGCAATAACCATCGCTTCCGAAGCGACGTTCAGCAGCTGCGCCGTTTTCTTGAAGGCGAAGAGCTCGGACGCGTCACGGGAATGCGGGCTGGGCAATATCAATTCAGAAGTGCGCAGCAGGGTTGGCGCAACCGCAAGGCTGAGGCGGGCGGGGGAGCGTTCCTCGAGTACGGCTATCCTCTTCTCGATCTCGCCTTATGGCTCACTGATTTTCCCGAACCTGTGCGTGTCACCGCGCACATGGACAAGTCGAGGCCGGGAACTGTCGAGGATACGATGCTCGTGCATCTTGAATGCGCTAATGGCATCAGCTACAGCTTCGACGTCTCCTGGGCGTACGTTGGCCAGGAGGAGCGGCTGTGGTTTGAAGTTGTCTCAACCAAGGGAAGCGCGCGGTTGTCCCCGCTGCGTGTCGTGAAGGAGCTCAATGGACGACCGATAAACGTGTCGCCCGTCGGAGCTGCGGCGCGCGAGAGCGCGTTTCTGCAATCGTATCGCGCCGAGATAGCGCACTTCATTTCGATGCTGAAGGACGAATCGCCTTATGAAGCGCCAGACGATCAGCTGAAAGTCATGCGCGTGATGGACGCGGTGTACAAGTCCGCGGAAGAGGGCCGCGAGATCAGGCTGTGAGTAACGGCAGCTTACGGCCAGACGCTGACTGCTACCAGCTACCAGCTACCAGCTACCGATGAAAAAATGCATCGCCGCCATTGGCTGCGTCGTTGTTCTTTCCGCGAGCCTTGGAGCGCAACCGTCGACGAACCCCGTTCGCACGCCGCCTGTTGAGCCAGCGGCAACAATCGCGTCGGAGACTGGCTCCGATCTCACCGTTTATCTGCTAACGATGGGTCCCGGCGATCAGGTGTGGGAAAAATTCGGACACAACGCGATCTGGATTCACGACGGCGCCAACAACACCGACATCGCCTATCACTGGGGCGTCTTCGATTTTCGCGACAAGGATTTCTATCCGAACTTCATTCGCGGGAAGATGCTTTATCTCATGGGTGCGTTCGACTTCAACGAGACTATCGATTTCTACCGTCAGTCGAATCGGACGGTGTGGGCGCAGGAGTTGAATCTCACGCCTGGCCAACGCTACAGCCTTGCGCAGTTTGTCACGTGGAATGTTAGGCCGGAGAATCGCCATTACCGGTACGATTACTATCGCGACAACTGCTCGACGCGCGTGAGAGACGCGATCGATAATGCTCTCGGAGGCGTGATCAGGAAGACATTCGTAAACATTCCGACAAGCACGACGTTCCGGTTCCATACTGAACGGCTGACGCAGGGCGACTGGCCAGTTTTCACGGGCACGATGGCGGGCCTTGGCCAGCCGACAGATCGTCCGATCACCGCGTATGAGGAGATGTTCCTCCCGGTGAAATTGAAGGATCATCTGCAGACTTTGCGCGTTTCCGCGAACGGGGTATCGGCGCCGCTGGTGAAAAGCGAGCGAGTGCTCGTGCAGGCGACGCGTACACCGGAGGACGTAGAAGTCCGGAGGGGAATCACCGGCTATCTCGTACTGTCGCTCGTCGTTCTTCTCCTGGTAACTGGGGCCTTCGCACTGAGCTCCGGAAAGCCGACATTCGCTCTGGCGCTCATCGCGGTCTGGAGTCTCCTTGCCGGCCTGAGCGGAGTGCTCCTCGCCGGATTGTGGGCTTTCACCGATCACGTTTACAGCTACAGAAACGAAAATCTTTTCCAGCTCAACCCCATTTCGCTGATCGTGCTGGTGGCCGTCATCCGATTGATTGCCGCGCGTGCGGGTGAAGCAGACTGGGCTTCACGATTAAGCTCGGCTCAGCGATGGAGCTTTATCGTCGCGGTGCTCCCGGTCGTGGGATTTGTATTGCAGGTTCTGCCAATGTTCAGGCAGGTCAACGGAGATATCATCGCGCTTGCGATGCCGATTCACGTTGGTATCGCGGGAGTTCTGATGGTTCTCAAACGCCGCACGCAACCCGCCTCTAGATCGGTCGCGTGAGAGATCGTGCGGCAGCGAAGTTTGTCGCGGCCGCAACGATCATGGCCACCGTCCAGGGGTGCGCATCTACAATGACTCATCAAAACGACATAACGCTCGCGATAGTCAATGCCAAGGTCTGGACCGCGAATCCACGACAACCCTGGGCGAGCGGGATTGCGGTGGCGGGCGATCGCATCACGATCGTCGGATCGAGCGCCGAAGTCACGAAGCTCGCCGCAGCGAATGCTGGCGCGAGGGTGATCGACGCGCACGGCGGACTCGTCGCTCCAGGTTTCATCGACTCGCACGTCCACTTCCTGGCGGGCGGATTCAATCTCTCGTCCGTCCAGCTGCGGGACGCAGCAACGCCGGCAGAATTCGTGCGCCGGATCAAGGAGTACGCCGAAACAATTCCGCCTGGCACGTGGATTACAGGCGGTGACTGGGATCACACGCTCTGGGGTGGGGAACTGCCCAGTCACGAGTGGATCGACTCGGTAACGTCAACCAATCCAGTGTGGATAAATCGCCTTGATGGGCACATGGCGCTGGCGAACAGCTTCGCGATGCGGGCCGCCAATGTTACGAGCTCAACGGCCGATGTCGCGGGCGGGACTATTGTACGCGACGCATCTGGAAATCCCACGGGCGTTTTCAAGGACAACGCGCAATCGTACGTCGACAAGGCAGAGCCGCCTCACCCTGCCGAGCTCGACGATCGCGCGTTGAATGCCGCCATGCATTATGTGGCCGAGCGGGGAGTAACGTCGGTGGTTAACATGGGGACGTTTGAGACTCTCGCCGCAATGGAGCGCGCGCACCACGCCGACAAGCTGATTACCCGCATCTATGCCGTAACCCCGATCGCAGAATGGGAAAGACTGAGAGATACAGTCGCGGCGAGAGGGAAAGGAGACGAGTGGCTTCGCATCGGGGGCATCAAGGGCTTTGTCGACGGATCTCTCGGCTCGCATACGGCTGCGATGTTCGCTCCGTTCACCGATTCCCCGAAGGATTCAGGGTTTCTTGTCGAAACGGAGAAGGATCTCTACGACTGGACCAGCGGTGCAGACAAGGCCGGGCTTCAGGTGATCGTCCATGCAATCGGCGACCGTGCCATCAACACGCAGCTCAACATTTACGAGCGCGTAGAGAATGAGAACGGCAAGCGAGACCGGCGATTCAGAATCGAACACGCTCAGCATCTTTCAGCGGGCGATGTTCCTCGCTTCGCCAGGCTCGGCATTATTCCAAGCATGCAGCCCTATCACGGGATCGACGACGGGCGCTGGGCGGAGCGTGTCATCGGGCCCGAGAGGGCAAAGCTGACCTACGCTTTCCGGTCTCTAAGGGATGCGGGAGCCAAACTCGCGTTTGGCAGCGACTGGTTCGTGGCACCTCCAACGCCGCTTCTCGGGATTTATGCCGCAGTCACGAGACGAACTCTCGACGACAAGAATCCCAATGGCTGGATTCCCGAGCAGAAGATCACAGTTGAGGACGCGCTCCGGGCATACACGATCAACGGAGCGTACGCGTCGTTTGAGGAAACGATCAAGGGATCACTCGAGCGAGGGAAGCTTGCGGACATTGTATTGATCGATCGGGATTTAACGCGGATTGCTCCAGAAGCTATTCGCGACGCGCGCGTGCTTCTCACTGTCGTGGGCGGAAAGGTAGTCTTCGAAAAACACTGACTGTTTACCGAAGATTTCAGAGTTGGGAAGCATAGAAACCAGGCGGTCCATGTCGGCCTCGATCTTCGAGTCGTCCAGTCCCTCAGGAAGCTGGAACGAGCGCGCGAACGACCCATAGCTCCTCTCTACCAGATGATCGCGGTTGTGGTCGTCTCCCTCCTTGTTTTCCCCACGCTTCTCGCCGCGGACAGTCAGGACGCTGTTCTCGGCGGTGATGTCGACATCCTCCGGCTTGATTCCGGGGATCTCGAGATCGAGCCTCAACTCTTTGTCGGTCTCCGACACGTCGACAGCGGCACTCCAGCTGTTGACTCCGTCCCCGCGCGAAAAAGTGTCCTCGAAAAGACGGTCGATCTCTCTGCGAAGACCGAACACCAGGGCGGAAAGGCTCGTTCTGTAGATCATGGGTTTCCTCCTCTGGTTGATGGGTGTTGATCCGCCTGCAAAATAAGTAACCAGTGTTCAAGAAAATGTTTGCCGAGACGATCGATGTTTTCGCTGTCGTTTCAGGAGGAGCTGTCAGCTTGGCAGACTACTTGTCAAATCGACAGACAACCACTTCCGCTGCGGGATTTTTCAGTCGGCATGTTTGGTATTGAGGTGTGGGAGTCGACTCCAAACGCTCGAACTCACCAACTGTCACTGAAAACTCCGGACTGACTGGGTTCTGGTTCTGGGACCTGGGCTCCATTGTAAAAGAGGAACGGTTCAGTGATATTTCTAAGCTGTCCCAAAAGTCAAAAAGTGAGCAACCGATGAAGTCAGAGATCCATCCAGTGTACGCCACGGCGACCGTCAAATGCGCCTGCGGCAACACTTATCAGACCCGTTCCACCCAGTCCGAAATTCACACCGACATTTGCGCCCAGTGCCACCCGTTCTTCACAGGCAAGCAGAAGCTGGTCGATACCGCCGGCCGTGTTGAGCGCTTCCGTCAGAAGTACGCCACGAAGACTCCCGCCGCTCCCGCGGCGACGACTGAAGGCTGAGTCTCCGGGATCGCCTCGCCGACGCTCTTAACCGCGCCGGCGAGGTCGAGCGCCAGCTTTCCGATCCAGGGACGGTAAAGGACGCCCAGCGGATGACCGCACTGGGCCGCGAGCACCGCCACCTGGCTCCATTGGTCGAGATGGCATCGCTCCTCGAAAGACACGAAAACGAGCTCGCCGAGGTCCGCGAGCTCGTTCTTGTAGACGAGCCCGAGATGGCCGCTGAAGCGCGCGCCGAAGAGGGCCGCCTCAACCTCGCCGTCGCCGAGCTCGAAGAGAAAATAAAGCCGGCACTCATTCCGCACGACCCGCTCGACGATCGTCCCGCAATCGTCGAAATCAGGGCGGGCACTGGCGGCGACGAAGCGGCTATCTTTGCGGCTGATCTCTATCGCATGTACACTCGCTTCGCGGAAAAACGCGGTTGGCGAATCGAGATGATCTCATACTCCGAGGGTACGCTCGGTGGCGTCAAGGAAGCCGTGTTCAAGGTGAAGGGAGACGGTGTTTTCGGAACCATGCGATGGGAGTCGGGAGTCCATCGCGTACAGCGCGTCCCGGTCACCGAGAACCAGGGGCGAATTCACACGTCTGCCGCAACCGTTGCCGTTCTCCCGGAAGCGGAAGAGATCGACATGAAGATCGACGACAAGGACCTTCGCATCGACGTCTTTCGCTCATCTGGTCCCGGCGGCCAGAGCGTCAACACCACGGATTCGGCCGTCCGCATCACGCACATTCCGTCAGGAATCGTGGTCAGCCAGCAGGATCAGAAGTCGCAGCTCCAGAACAAGCTGAAGGGCATGGAAGTGCTTCGTTCGAGGCTTCTCGATGCGCGCATTGCGGAACAGGAAGGCGAGCGGTCGCGCATGCGAAAGACTCAGGTTGGCACTGGCGACCGCTCGGCGAAGATTCGCACGTACAACTTTCCGCAGAACCGCGTCACGGATCATCGAATCGGGTTCACGATGCACGAGCTGACGAAAGTGCTGGATGGTGAAATCGAGCCCGTGATCGAGGCTCTGCGGGGCGCCGATGTGGAGGATCGCCTCGGTGAGTAAGGTCGCACGCCCTTCGCCAGCGTCGTACACGATTGACGCCAAGGTAACGAACGTCATCGAAGAGCTCACCACCCTTCTCCGCTTCTCCGGAATCACGGATCCGCGCCGGGTCGCGACGGACATCATCGCCGCGCTGCTCGAAGTGCCGCGGTCGTGGCCAATGATGAATCGCGAGTCCGCGGTTGACTCGCACATCCTTGCTGCCGCTCGCGAAGCCACGCGCCGGCTGGATGCTGGTGCGCCATTCGCGTACGCGGTGGGATCAGCACAGTTCCGGCATCTCAACCTCAACCTCGACGCGCGTGTCCTGATTCCGCGACCGGAAACCGAGGTGCTCGTTGGCGAGATTCTCGAGCGGATGGACGCTCGATTCGCGTCGAGCGAGAGCTGGGGAACGGCGGTAGACATCGGCACGGGATCAGGCGCGATCGCGCTCTGCCTGGCCAGCGAAGGAAAGTTCGACCGGGTCATCGCGACCGACGTATCGCTCGACGCGATCGACGTTGCGACGTCGAATGCAATTCGATGCGCGGCGGCGCTCAGATGCGACGTGGAGCTGAGACGAGGCTCCCTGCTAGCGCCGGTACGCGATGTCAGGGCCACAGTGTTGGTGTCCAACCCGCCCTACATCGCGTTCTCCGAGCTAGATGCGCTCCCTCGATCAGTTCGCGACTGGGAGCCGCCACTGGCCCTCCTGAGCGGCCATGACGGGATGGCGGCAACTGCGAAAATCGTTTCCGAAGCAAGCAGGATTCTCGTTGGCGGCGGAATCCTTGCTCTCGAAGTCGATGAGCGCCGCTCGTCGCTCGTGGCGGAGCTGATGATGAGGCACGGTGGATACACTGACGTGGGTGTAAGGCTGGATCTTGCCGGCCGCGAGCGATTCGTGCTCGCGTCCAGAACCTGAAAACGTAAAGAACCGGAGAAGTGATGCTGGAAGAAAAGGCAAAGGAGCTCGGGCGCCTCATCGGACAGAGCTCGGAGTATCAGGCGGTGAAGCGGTCGAGCGAGGCGCTGAACGCCGATCACGAAGCCGTCACCGTTCTCCAGCAGATGGAGAAAATCCGCATGGACGCGCAGCAGATGATCCAGCGCGGCGAGCAGCCTACGGAAGAGATGGAACAGCAGCTCGATACGATGTTGTCGAGCGTCCAGACGAACTCAGTCTACCAGCGAGCCATCTCCGCCCAGGAAAACTTCGACAAGGTCATGTACCAGGTCAACAACTGGATCATGGACGGCATGAAGAAGGGCGCGACGAGTTCGATCATCACTCTGTCCTGATTCAATGGCTCGCGGGCGGCTAATCGTTCTCGAGGGTCCGGAAGGCGCCGGGAAGACCACCCAGCAGCGGATGCTCGCCGGTCGTCTGAAGAATGCGGGACATGAAGTCCTTGCCCTCCGCGAGCCCGGCGGCACGCCGCTCGGCGACTCCATCCGGGCAATGCTCCTCGATTCCCTGCACGAAATGACTCCGGCTGCCGAGGCGCTCTTGTTCATGGCGTCCAGAGCTGAAATTGTCAGCCTGCGGATCGACCCTGCGCTCCGCGACGGTGTAGTCGTATTGATGGACCGGTTCTTCCTGTCGACATACGCGTACCAGATCGCCGGGCGAGGTCTCGACGAGACGCAGATTCGGCAGGCCAATGCGCTGGCGACAGCCGGGCACGTCCCCGACCTGACGATCGTGATAGACGTTCCGCCCGAAGCCGGACTTGCGCGCGCGGAAGCTCGCGGATCGAAGGATCGAATGGAGCGGGCAGATGGCGATTTTCACTCGAAGGTATCCCGTGCTTTCTCGCGATTTGCAACTGAAGAGTGGCAGAAGGATCACCCGGAATGCGGTCCGATCGTGAAGGTGAATGGAACGAGTTCCCCGGAACAGGTGCAAAATGATATCGTTGGTGTTCTCGCTCAAAACTTGCCAGAACATTTCTCAATGCTTGTTACTGCAAACGCCGGCTGATGCCTGACTTGCGTCCTGGAATAAGGTCGAGAACGATTACCGTTGCGGCAGTGCTGGTCTCCGCCGTCATCACCGGTGGGTGGCTCATCGAGCACGGCACGCGCTCTGGCCCGGCTGCGACTCCCGCCGAAGCGGCGCGACTGTTCGGCAACGTCTTCACGAAAATCTCGCGGAGCTATGTCGATTCGATCGACGCAACCGCGATGTACCGAAAGGCCGTCGATGGAATGCTGTACGAGCTCGAGGATCCGTACACCTCGGTGCTCGCTCCCGACAAGCTCGGCCAGCTGAACGAAGCCACCAGCGGCAACTATGCGGGCATCGGAATCCAGGTAGACGTCCGCGACGGGTGGATTGTCGTAATCGCGCCGACGCCGGGCAGTCCGGCGGAGCGGGCGGGAGTTCAGCCCGGCGATCGCGTCGTCGAAGTGGATGGGAAAGCAGCGAAGGGATGGACTCTCGAAGAAGCAATGAAGTCGTTCCGCGGCAAGGCGGGTACGCGAGTGGCGCTACGGATAGAGCGGCCTGGTGTGATCGCAGCGATTCCGCTCACGCTCGAGCGCCAGCCGCTGCACCAGAGCGCTGTTCGTCGCATCGCAATGCTCCCTAACGGTGTCGGATACATCGATCTCAAGGCATTCAGCGATTCAACGGAGCGGGAGGTTACACGTGCCGTGAACGCACTCGTCTCGAAGGGCGCCAGGTCGGCGATTCTCGACCTGAGATCGAACCCCGGCGGCTTACTCGAGCAGGGCACCCGGGTTGCCGACCTGTTTCTCGATAAGGGTCAACGCATTGTGAGCCTGCGGGGTCGCACAGCAGAAGCGAACCGGGATTTCACCGATAGCAGCGCGCAGAAGTGGCCGGTTTTGCCGCTTATCGTGCTCGTCGATGACCGCAGCGCGAGCGCCGCGGAGATAGTTGCTGGCGCTCTCCAGGACCACGATCGCGCGGTTGTTGTTGGCGAGCCGACATACGGGAAGGGAAGCGCCCAGACGATCATTCCCCTTGGAGCTGCGGGCAGCCTCAAGATCACGACGTCGCGCTGGTACACTCCTTCCGGCCGTTCAATCAGCAGGAAGCTCCGGCGCGATGACAGCGATGCAAATCCGGCGTCCGACTCGAAGCGCAAGTACAAGACTGACGCAGGCAGGGTCGTCTACGACGGTGGCGGCATTGCCCCGGACGTCCTCGAGAGCGACAGCGCGTACACGACGACAGCGCGGATGCTTCAGGGCGCGCTCGGGAGGAAGGTTGGAATTTTCCGGGACGCGCTCACGGACTACGCATTGAGCCTGAAGGTCGGGAAGACAATTGCGTCGCCTCAGTTCGATGTCACACCGGCGATGCTGGACGAGATTTGGAAGCGAATGGTCGCTCGCGGTGTCGTGATGGACAGGGGCGTGTTCGATGAGTCCGCCCCGGTGGTCAAGCTTCTGGCGTCATATGACGTCGCGCGCTACGTCTTCGGTCCCGAGGCAGAGTTCCGCCGCCGGGTCGCAAGCGATCATGCGATTGCGACTGCGCTCGACCTTGCAACCGGTGCTGCCACTCAGCGCGCCCTGCTCGATCGCGCGATGGGGCGGCAGCGACAGCAGCAGCGCTCCCTGGGCCAGGAGTGACGGAGCGGGTTTTCATCATCGGTGCCGGACAAGTTGGGCGCGGACTCTATCGCGCTTTCAAGGCATCGAGAATCGACGTACTGGGGCTTCACGGACATCGCCCCTCACCGTGGTCAACATCGACCGGGCCGCTGCCCGTCTCGGTCTCGAATGCCAACGCACTGATTGTCGCAGTGCGCGACGACCAGATCGACGAAGTGCTGTCGAATCTCATTTCGGAACGCGGAAGTGGAGCGCGCGGCAGAATCGCATCGGGAACGGTGGTTGTGCATACGTCTGGCGGCGCCGAGCCGGAGTTGATTCCGCGGTTGTCTGAAGTTGGACTGAGCGGTGGCACGTTCCACCCGCTGATACCGTTCGCAAATCCCGATCGTGCTTCTGAGCTGTTGAAGCGCGCATGGATCGGCATCGACGGTGACGATCAGGCGAGGGCGACATCGCGCAGACTAGCTGGTCACGTGGGAGCCAGAACGCTCGATATTCCCGCCGGGGCAAAGAGCGTGTACCACGCGGCGGCCGTGATGAGTTCGAACTTTCCAATCGTACTGGCCGCAGTCGCAGGCGAGATGCTCGCCAGCCTGGGCATCCCGGAGCGGAGCGCGCAGCAGGCGGTGCAGAGTCTCATGGAAGGCGCGATCTCGAACTTGTCGGACACTGCGCCTGAGCAGGCGCTCACGGGACCCGTGATGCGCGGCGAGTCGGAGACAATAGTTCGTCATCTCAACGCGATCCGTGGCGACGCGGAGGCGAGAGCGGTCTACAAGAGGATGTCGCTTGCGGCTCTCGAGATCGCGGCTCGAGGAGGGACTGACCCGGATAAGATCGAGGAAATGCGGAAGATCCTGCTGCTTCGATAGTTCTCCGGCGCTGTCAGAACGAACTAGAATCGAGAACGCGAGCATTCTTCGGCGGCGTGAATCTAAACTCCGAGGCCGCAACGGCAACGTTCGGCTGAAGCTTCGTGATCGTCACCACCCGCGTCAGGCCGTTCACGTCGACGACTTCGAACTGCCGGATGCTGTTGTCCTGCGCGTCCACCCACACCTTCGCGCGGGTGAACAGGGCGTTGTTCTGCTTTGGCACCAGCGTGACCACATTCGTGCGTCTGCCCGCAACGGTGGCCGATCCCGCAGACGAGATCGTGTAGCGCTTCGTTGACGAATTGAGAAACAACTCTCCCGGCTCGACGAGTGCGAGCGCGCTCTTTCCGTTCGCTGGCAGACGTACCACCTGGCCCGGCGCACTGCTCGGCAGATACACCCACAGCGACTTTCCGTCCGCGACTACGCGATCGCCTTTCGGGTCCGTAAAATTCACGGAGAGAAGATCGGGCGCGCGGCGGAACATCACCCCACGCGAAATGGCGTTGGTGCCGGTGAGCGGATTGCTAATCTTCTGCTGAAATTCTGCGCGGAGTGTCTTCATCTCCGAATAAGCACTCGATGCCTTCTGCATGATCGCATCGGGAGTCTGCGCTTGAACGCCCACGGCTGCGCCGAGGGCGATAATGGTAGCAATTATTTTCATGTGATTTTATACCCGCGGGAAAGTGTGCTGTTCCGACGCGCCCGAGCCTGCAGTAACGCGCCGGCCAATCGCTGAGGCAACCGCACGCAACTCTTCGACCAGGCTCGTGAGCTGATCCGGAAACAGCGACTGTGCCCCGTCAGACAGCGCGTTGTCGGGATGAGGATGCATCTCGACGATGATACCGTCAGCTCCCGCAGCAAGCGCCGCTCGCGCCATCGGAGTGACCTTGTCGCGAATTCCGGTGCCGTGACTCGGATCGCCGACAATCGGCAGATGCGAGAGCTTGTGAACAGTCGGAATCGCGGTGAGGTCGAACATGTTGCGTGACGACGGATCGAAGCTGCGAACTCCACGCTCGCAGAGAATCACCTGGCCATTGCCTTCGGACAGAATGTATTCAGCGCTGAGCAGCAGATCGGTGATCGTCGCAGCCATTCCGCGCTTGAGCAGAACCGGCTTTCCGATGCGCCCAACTGTCTTGAGAAGCGAATAGTTCTGCATGTTGCGCGCGCCAATCTGAATGCAGTCAGCGACTTCGGCGACGAGGTGTGCTCCCTCGTCGTCCATAGCTTCGGTTACGATCGGCAATCCAGTTTCTCTCTTCGCGAGCGCGAGGAGCGTGAGACCCTGCTTGCCCAAGCCCTGAAATGAATACGGTGAACTGCGCGGCTTGAAGGCGCCGCCGCGGAGCGCACTTCCACCGGCGGCAACTACTGCCCGGGCCGATTCCAGGATCTGAGCTTCCGATTCGACGGAACAAGGGCCGGCAATGACCGGAACATCATTTCCCCCAAACGATACGCCGGGCGCGATAGTGACGACCGTGCTCTCTGGCCTCCACTCGCGCGATACCTGCTTATACGGTTGCGTGACGTGGATAATCTCCTGCACACCTGAAAGAGCGGCGATACGTGACGCGTTTACTCTCCCATCGTTACCGACGATCCCGATGGCCGTCCGCTGGGCACCAGGCATGGGACGAGCCTCGTAGCCAAGCTCCTTGATGACCGCGACTACGCGGTCGACCTCCGCGAAGGTCGCGCCGTGCTGCATTACTACAAGCATGTCAGGCGCTCAATGCGGCTGGCTCGGCCGCTGAACGGTTTCCAGCGATCGCTTCTTCGACGGCGGCGCCCTTCATGTGCACACTGACGAGCGACGAAACACCGGGTTCCTGCATAGTAACGCCGTATACCGCGTCGGCGGCTTCAGTGGTGGTGCGCGGGTTGTGCGTGATCACGATGAACTGCGTGTTGGTCTTGAACTCGCTGAGCATGCGCACAAACCGGCCGATGTTTGCATCATCGAGCGGAGCGTCGACTTCGTCCATGAGGCAGAACGGGCTGGGCTTCGTGAGAAAGATGCCGAACAACAGCGACAGTGCGACAAGTGCACGCTCTCCACTCGACAGGAGGTGGATTCGCTGCGTGCGCTTTCCGCGCGGCGCAGCGTGAATCTCGATGTCGCCATCGAGCGGTGACTCGGGATTCTCCAATCGAAGATCGCACTCACCGCCACCGAACAGCGTCATGAAAATATTGCGGAAGTTTTCACGAACCTGCACGAACGTCGTCAGGAACAGATCGCGTGCGGTTGCGTCGATCTCGCGGATAGCCTGCTGGAGCGAAAGCCTTGCCGCAGCCAGATCGGCGCGCTGAGACGTCAGGAGCTCGAGGCGCTTCTGCTCTTCCTCGTGCTCTTCAATCGCCAGTGGGTTCACGAGGCCGAGAGCCTCAATCTGGTCGCGAAGTTGTGTAGCTTCTGCGCGCAGCTCATCGTCGCTCGTGTCGAGTGTCGAAAGATTGGTCATCAATTCCTCGAGCGGCTTTCTCCACTCCGTCTCGAGTCGTTCACGAATTGCGGTGCGTCGGCCGGACAGCTCGGTAAGTCGCAGCTCCGAGTGGTGCATCTCTTCGACGAGTGCGCCAGACCGGTGCCGAATTTCTGTCAGCTCGTGCTCAGCCTGTTCGAGCTTGTCGTCGGTGGTTGTAACCGAGAGCTCTGCATTTGCGAGGCGCGTTTCTGCGTCTTCAAGAGTCGCTTGCTTTGCCTCGAGATCGAGCTGCCATCCCGATAATTGCCTTGCGAGCGCGCCGTCGGCGGCCGAGAGAGTGCTCAGCTCCGACTGCAGTGATTCGAGTCGCGCGTTTGCCGAGGTAAATTCCTCGCGAAGGTGACGCTCACGATCGCTCGCAACCTGAAGGCGCGCCTGCGATTGAGCACTGGCGATCTGGCTTGCCGTGCGACGATCGCGCGCCTCATCCTGCCGTCGCTCGGTCTCGGCCAGTAGCCTCCGCGCATCCGCGACCGTCTTTTCATGGTACGCTATCGCAGTCTCTTTTTCGGCGAGCGCTGCGGCGATCTGCGCAATCTTGTCCGTGAGGGACAGCTCACGCGATGCGAGTCGCTCCAGCAACTGAGACGCGTCTCCGACCTCCTTTAATGCGCGGTGATGACGACGCGTCGTGGCAGTGAAGAGATCTTCCGCTTCGGCTGCTGCCCGCGAAGCCACGACCGAGCTCTCCTCTGCCGCGCCGGCCGCACGTTCAGCCGACTCGAGTGCGATGCGAATTGACGCAGCTGATTCCGCGGCCGCCGTTCGGGCGGCTTCTGCCTGAGCAAGATCGCGGCGGGATTCACCGATTTCTGCACGGCGCCGCAGCGGACCGGGACCGGCAACGTTGGCCGGCAGCCAGATTGCGCCGCGAGCGTCTACGAAGCCGGTTCCGTTCTCGATTGGCTTCACGCGGCCGAGCAAGGTCTTGACCCATTGAGCCGCCGGTGATTCAGAGAGAACGAGTTTCGACAGCTCAGCGTCCGACTCGTCGGATCCCGCGTGGGTTACGGCAACAGAGTCGGCTGGCAGCAGGAGTAGAGGGCCGGGGTTGGTTGCCGCATGCCAGGCACGGATCGCATCCGCAACCTCTCTGTCTTTTACGAGCACCGCATGAACCGTCGCGCCAAGGAATCGCTCAACGAGGGAAGCGGCCGCCGCATCAGTGCTGATGAAATCCGAAAGCGGACCGATGACGCCGCCCTCCCCGAATCGGTCTTTCTCCTTCAGCAGCTTGGCCGCGGCCGGTGCCAGCCCAACACGCTCTCGTTCCAGGCCTTCGAGTGCATTCAGCTTGCTCGCCAGCGCTGTATGAGCTTCTTCAGATCTCAACAGGTTTGAGCGAGCCAGGGAATCAGCATCACGTGTAGACCGCAGTGCGGACTGTGCGGCCTGATGCTCTTTACTCAATGCCGTGCTGCGGTCGCGCGCAGATTGCAGAGACTCCTCAATGTCTGCTAGCTCGCGGCGCACGGTCGCTTCGTTGTCAGACAGCTGTGACTGTTCTTCGAGCAGGGTGGCACGGCTGGCTGCCAGATCATGAAGCTCGCGCTCAGCTCCCTGTCGATCGAGTGCGTGACGGTGAGCGACCTCCCGCATCTCTCTGGCTGCTCGATCGGCCGTTTCGACGGCTGCACGGGCAGAAGACAATGCTGCGCGCACCGACTCTTCCTCAGCGGTGTGAGCTGCGAGCGCCGTGTTTGCCATTCCAAGCTCGGCTTCCAGCTGCGTGCGATGTGCGACAGCGTTTGCGAGCTCGTCGTTGACGCGCTCAACGGTCGTATCGCCCTCCAGCCTCTCCTGCTCGGCTCTCTCTCTTCGCGCGACAGCGTTGCGCTGCCTTTCTTCTGCGACGGCGATTTCTGCACGTAGTCCCTGGGTCGTCTCGCCTTGCTCTCTCACCAGCCGCGCAAGCTCTCCGCGGCGCGCCTCGGCGGCTGCGCGGGTACCATGCGCAGCATCGCGCGCTGCCTCTGCCGCGGCGACGCTTTCCTCGCCCGCCGGAACTTCGGTCCGAAGGTCCGCGACCCTTGCTTCAAGCCTCGCAAGTTCGTCGCGCCAAGCTTCCATCTCGCGAGCCGCGAGCGCGACTTCGACTGTGTAGCGCCGAGACGTGATCTCGACGTGCTTTTCCGCCCGGCGGCGTTGCCGCGCAAGCGACCTCACCTGGGTCTGGACTTCGGAAATGAGATCATCGAGACGCCCGAGATCTACTCCCGTCTCCTCCAGCCGCCGTTCGGACGACCGCTTGCGATCGCGATACAGTCCCACCCCCGCTGCTTCTTCGAAAAGTTCGCGCCGCTCATCGGGCCTGTCGGAGAGGAGGGCGTCGATCATCCTGCTTTCGATAACAACCCCAGAATCCGCGCCTAGTCCAGTTCCACGAACCATGTCGTGGATGTCGCGCAGGCGGCACGGGGCATTGTTGAGGAGGTATTCGCTTTCGCCCGAGCGGCTCAACCGGCGCGTGATGACGACTTCGCGAAACGGAACGCCGAGTGCGCCATCGTCATTCTCAAAGTGCAGCGAAACTTCGGCGATGTTTACCGGCCGTCTCGCAGACGATCCCTGGAAAATCACCTCTTCCATCTTTGCGCCGCGAAGCGCTCGCGCCCGCTGTTCGCCGAGTACCCAGCGAACGGCATCGGACACGTTGGACTTTCCGCATCCGTTTGGTCCGACGATCGCCGTGACGCCTGGCTCGAACAGCAGCTCGGTTGCATCGGCAAATGATTTGAATCCCTGCAGCTCGAGCTTCGTCAGACGCACTACGGATATCTCCCTATTCTATATGCCAGTACTGGAGTCAGCCCGGCAACGCGCAACGCGGACACCGCCAGCGAGGCCTGCTCGGGAGTTTCAAAGGCCCCCGTGTAGAGCCGCGCGCTTCCATCGCGCTGTGTGAGCGCGTAAGCAGCAATGCCACGTCCCGCGAAATTCTGGATTTTGTCCCGTATAACCGAGGCAACGCCTCCCTGGCCCGGAACACTGTCAACGAGAAACGCCAGCGGCACGTGAGCGACCGAGCCCGCCGAATCGGCGACGACCTTGCGCCTGCGCAAGAGAGCAAGAAGCTGATCCGCCTGCAAAATCTCCGGGTAGGCACCCGCGTACACCTTGTACCATGTCGCTTCCGTGTCTCCGATCGGCACAAGAGAGATAGTGGCGTTCGGCATCACTGATCCATGGCGCTTCAACTCAAAGTTAGCGCCCTCGGCTGTGTTTGCCGCGAGAATTTCCACTGAAAAACCGAGTGCTTTCGACGAATCGAGGGGATTTATCGGGGCAAGCGCCACAGGGCGGGGACGTGCGACGGAATCGGTCTTCGCGGAATCGATCGGAGCAACAACTGTCGCCGCGGCTTTATCAGGAGCGCGCGAGCCAGCGTACCACGCGCCGCCCGCAACTCCAGCGGCGAGAAGTATCCCCGAGGCGATTCCTACCTTGAGCGGTGTCCACGGCTCGGATTGCGGCCTGATGTCGATTCGTGGCGGCGCAACGATGCTTGGATGCGGGACTTTGGCGAGGACATTGGCACTCGGAATTGCGTCGAGCTTCTGCAATCCGACGAGAACAACACCGTCAACCTGATCGATCAGCTTTGCGAGTCCTGGAACGGTGGAAGCGACAACCAGAAGAAGGAGCTCATCGGCCTTCGCGAATTCCGATGCGAACTGCTGCCACCGCTCACTCGAGATGATCGTCTCAGTCGCCGGCGACTCGGTACCGCTCGGCATGATGAAGAGGTTGACCGC